>NC_023033.1:2240312-2520064 GCF_000505665.1 Thermosynechococcus sp. NK55a
TTGGGCTGTCTTGTAGCATGGTTCTCACCATGACTGCGCTGCCGATATTGAGGCAGCGGGTATTTGATACGTTTCGAACCATTCGGAGGTTAAGATGAATCCAAGAATCTCACAAGAACAGGAAAAGCCTAACACGCAAGCTTCCCATTCGCGCCAGGCCGCCATGGTCAGCATTGGCATGCCGGTGTATAACGGGGCGTCAATCGTCTGGCCAAAGATGGAATAAAACTTCGTACACTGAGATGTAAGTTTGTCAAATTGACAAATAGCATAAATTTGCTTCTAGGTTAGGGGAAAAACATTATGAACTTCCGGAATGCGTCACGTAGCACGAGTCTTCTTTCCATAGTGGTCCCGACAAAAGGGCGTACCTCAACTCTTACGTGGGCGTTAAAAACAGCACTATGCCAGCATGGCGATGACGTAGAGATCCTTGTGTCTGACAATGACACGTCTTCTGCTACCAAAAACCTAATTGACCACCTGGGCGACACCAAAATTCGCTACGTTAAGACGCCCCGACGCCTGTCTATGACTGACCACTGGAATTTTGCCATATCGGCGTCGCGTGGCGACTACGTTCTGGTCCTAGGAGACGATGACGGGCTTCTGCCTGACGCCGTGGAGCGAGTGCGACGTACTATTGAAATACACCGCCCAGACGTGATCTATGGACCGATGGACTTTTACCGCTGGCCAGTGGGCGATGAGCCGGGCATGGTTACGTGGATCGCAAGGAGCGGCTCCGATCACGAAGTGGACTTGCTTGCATTGAGAAGACGCATACTTCGCATGGGCGGCGCACGCTGGGAAACATTGCCATCTGTCTATAGAGCATTTGTACACCGGCGCGTTCTTGACGAGCTTTATGTAAAAACGGGTAAGTACTGCGATAGCCTGATTCCAGATGTGTATACAGGGTTCGCAATTGCTGGATTGCAACCGTTGCGCGCCTTCTGCCTTTCGTATCCTATCGCGATTTGTGCTATGTCTTACGCTCCAAACCAAAAGCCGATGCCAAAAATTAACGAGACAGAGCAGCAACTAGCTTTATCGCATATAGCGGAATACGACGATCTGGGCTATCTTGTGTCGCTACCACCTTTTTTTCCCAGGACTTTCAACAGCTTCGCTGAAAGTATGTTGCTTGCGGTCTCACGCTTTCCTGAAGAGAGAAGAGGGAGCGATCTCAACTACAGTGCCCATTTGGCATGGATGCTAAGCTGGTCGCGGGCCGCGGATCCCTTCGAAATCTATCGCCTGAGAAATGATCTGCAGCCGTTCGGATTTAATTTTATCGAGTTCGCGTTTTGGTATTCTGCATACAAGGTGCGTCACTGGTACTCACATATGTTAAGCAGACGTATAGCTAAACGATCATCCAATAATGTAGATCTGGCTGATGTTGTTTCAGCAGCGCACTATCTTATGGAGTGGCATCGGAAGACTGTCCGCTCAAGATGAGGCGACCACGTGTTTCGTGTTTTGTTTGTCCCCACCGGCCTTTCCACCGGCGGCGCGGAAAGACAGCTCGCGCAGCTGCTTGCACATCTGCATGGTACGAAGCTCGAGGCTGCCGTGGTGTCGCTGGGGCCGCGTGGGGCGGTGTCTGGGCAGATCGAAGCCCTCGGCGTTCCCGTGTGGCATCTGGGGCTCAGCTACAATCCCCTCAATTTGCCTTATGCGGCGGCCCGTTTGGCGATGATCGCCCGCCGCTTCCGGCCCCATGTCATCCAGGGCTGGATGTATCACGGCAATCTTGCCGCAAGCCTGGTCGGCCGCGTGCTGGGCCGGCCGGTGATCTGGGGCGTGCGGCAATCCCTCTACGATCTCGCCAGGGAAAAACCGCTCACCAGGCAGGTCATTCGGCTGTTGGCGCGCTGGTCGCAGAGTCCGGCGGCCATCGTATATAACGCCCACCTCGCCCGCGCTCAGCACGAGCACTTTGGTTTTGCGCAGGAGCGCGGGTGTGTGATCGGTAACGCTTTCGATGGGCGGCAGTATCGGCCAGACCCGCAAGCGCGCCGCAGCGTGCGGGCAGAACTTGGCATTTCTCAGGATGCACCGCTCATCGGGCTCATTGCCCGCTACCACCCCATGAAGGGGCACGACATCTTTCTCTCCGCGGCACAACACCTTGCCGTTCGCCGCCCGGACGTGCATTTTCTACTCGCCGGGCGAGACGTGACGCCGGCCCACCCGCTCTTTGCTCCGCATGGGCGGAGCGGGCCGCTGGCCGGACGGCTGCATCTTCTGGGCGAACGCGCCGATATCCCGCGGCTAACCGCCGCACTGGACATCGCTTCTTCTTCTTCTTCTTGGGGGGAGGCATTTTCCAACGCGCTCGCCGAGGCGCTGCTGTGTGGCGTGCCGGTGGTGGCGACGGATGTGGGGGACGCCAGAATCATCGTCGGAGATGCCGGGATCGTGGTGCCGCCCGGCGACGCCCGTGCGCTGGCCAGCGGGTGGCAGGCCCTGCTGGATCGGGGGCCCGAAGCGCGCCAAGCCATGGGATGGGCCGGACGGGAACGGTTGCTGGCGCAGCACTCGGTTGAGGCAGTGGCCCAAGCGTATGTTCAACTCTACGAAAGGATCCAGGACCGATGAACCAAGACTTGACACGGGCTGAGACGCACTTCGCCTTCGGGCGCAACTGGGCGGAGTATGCGGCGAAGATCACCGAGGCCGAAGTGCGGTAGGCTGTAGCTGGCCTTCGCGGCTTCTTGGCGGCGAGCGGCTCGATGGCAAGCGCTTTCTCGATATCGGAAGCGGCTCGGGTCTGCACAGTCTCGCGGCCCTTCGCCTCGGGGCGCGGCAGGTGGTGGCGATAGACATCGACGCCGATTCCGTGGCGACCACGCAGGCGGTGTTACAGCGCTTCGCGCCGGATGGGCCGTGGAAAGTGGAAGCCAAAAGTGTCTTCGAGCTGGATCCGAGGGAATCCGGTGTTTTTGAGATCGTGTATTCCTGGGGTGTGCTGCATCATACCGGCGACATGTTCTTTGCCTTGCGTTCGGCGGCAGCCATGGTCGCGCCGGAAGGCTTCTTCGTGTTCGCCCTTTACCGGCGCATATGGATGGACTGGTTCTGGCGCTGGGAGAAGCGCTGGTATGCGCAGGCATCGCATTCAGCCCAGGCGCGGGCGCGATGGGTGTATGTGACCCTTTATCGCCTGGGCCTACGGCTGACCGGCCGACGGTTCGAGGATTATGTGACTAACTATCGCAGCAAGCGTGGCATGAGTTTCGAGCACGATGTGCACGACTGGCTGGGCGGCTGGCCTTATGAGTCGATCTCGTCTCGAGAGGTGCAAGACGCGATGAAAGCGCTTGGCTTCTCAGCGGTCAAGCAATTCGCACGCAAAGGGCGCTTTTTGGGGAAAGACCCTGGGTTCTTCGGTTCTGGCTGCGATGAATATGTGTACCGGAAAGAAGCATGTGCGGACTGACAGGCTTCTGGTGCGCGGCGCGTCTGCCCCGTCCCCTCGCCGACACCGCCCGCCGCATGGCGGACACCCTCATCCACCGCGGCCCGGACGATGCCGGGGTGTGGGTGGATAGAGTTGGAAAGCTAGTGAAGAGGGTTGCACCAGTAACTAGTGCTCTCTTGCTTCATCCTGTAAAATAAGTGGGCAAGAAGACTGCAGAGAAGTATTGTGAAGTCTATCTGACTTGTAACCTATAGATTAGATGCTCTTGGGAAGTTGTAATGGCCGCTAAGGGTGCTTTGGTCTTTTTATTGCTCCTTTTAGGTGCTCCGGCTTGGGCTACCAATCCCGCTGATTTAGAACAACTGCGGCGCACGGGTAGCTGCCCCAAGTGCGATCTGAGCTATGCCCGCTTACGGGGATGGAATCTTCAAGGGGCCGATCTGCGGGGAGCTAATCTCAACGCTGCCAATCTGCGCAGTGCCAACCTGATGGGGGCTGATCTGAGTGGCGCTATCCTTAACAATGCTGATTTAACGAAAGCCAATCTCACAAATGCCAAGCTCACAGGCGCCAGTCTCCTCATCACGCGCTTGGATCGAGCAATTCTCGTGGGGGCACACTTGGTAGATGCGATTCTAGGGGGGCGCGATCGCTTGGCACAGGTGAAAACATTCCGCGATGCCATGTTGCCCAACGGTCAAAAAGCATTCTTTTTGGAAGGACCAACCCGCCGTCGCTAGTCTATGGAAATTGCCCTTGTTAGTTTTATTGTCCTGTTTGTGCTCACAGAAATGGTGCTGCACCTGCGGCAGTGGGTGATGCCCTTGCCAGTCGTCTTAATTGCTGCGGCTGCCCTTGTGGTGGCTTCCAATTGGCCCCTGTTTCGCCGTGAGTAGCTCAGCCATTCTGGACCTGGCTGCTAAATGCTTAGGGGAACTCTTAGGGTGGCATCAGGTGCATCATCCGCACCTAGCTGCCCACTGGCAGGCTCTCTATGGGTTGCGCGATCGCCTGCACCAGCCTGCATGGCACATTGTTGTCCTTGGCCAAGTGGGGCGGGGCAAGTCTGCACTTTTGAATGCCCTCTATGGCGAAGCTATTTTTCCCGTGGGCGCTATCCATGGCACCACCCAATGGCCGCGCACCGTTCGCTGGCACTGTCAAGATCAAATCGTTGATCTCACAGATACTCCCGGGCTGGATGAAGTGGCGGGTAGTGACCGCGAAAGCATGACATGGAGTGCCGTTGAGACTGCTGATCTTGTCCTTTTTGTGACCCAAGACAGCTTCACCCCCGTTGAATGCCAAGCCCGCGATCGCCTGCGCACCCTTAGGATTCCCCACAAGCTCATTCTCGCCAAGGCGGATCTCTACCCACCAATGGCTGAAGGTATTGCCGTGAGCAGCACAACGGGTCAGGGAATTCCAGAACTGCGACAGCTACTTCAACAGTGGCTACAACAGGAGGCTCCTCAAGCCCGTGCTCTACGAATTCTCCACCAAGCCAGTCAAGTTGAACAGAGCCTCGGGGCAGCTCTTGGCCCCCAAGACACGTCGGCATGGTCTTGGTTAACCGCACAGATGGTGGCTAGCCTACTGCTGCCGGGGGGATTTTTCGATGTGGTGCTGGCCATGATCAGTACCCTTGCTTATATCCGCAAAGCGTGCCAAGCCTACGGCGTGCCTTTTCCCCTGCCGGCTTTTGGGAGTCTGAGTCAGTTTGTCTTGCTGTGGTATGCGGCGATTTATCTCACCAGTTGGCCAGGCTTAACCTTCGGCACTGACCTCTGGGGAGTCAATACCAATGTTGTTCTACAGGGGGGAGTGATCTTCTGGGGTTACCAACAGATTCGCCGCCGGCTCGACCCCTATCTTCAGCAGGGCTATCAGTGGGGACACCATGGACCCCAACGACTGTTGCAGCAACTCACTCAAACCCGCGCCAATGTAACGGCCTCCGGCTGATCTTGGTATTTGCCCCGCCGTGTTTCATAACTCACATCACAGGGTTCACCTTCAAAAAAGAGCAACTGCACAACTCCCTCATTGGCATAGATACGGCAATCGGCACTGGAGGAATTCGAAAATTCTAAGGTCAGATGGCCTCGCCAGCCCGCTTCTGCCGGTGTCAAGTTGGCGATAATTCCCGCCCGTGCATAGGAACTTTTACCAATACACAGAACCGTGACATTTTCGGGTACCTGTAGCCGTTCTAGGGCGACCCCAAGGCCGTAGGAATGGGCGGGCAAAATAAAAAACATGCCATTGGCATCCTCATGGAGGGGGGCAAATTCTAAATTGGCAGGGTTAAAGTTCTTTGGATCCACCACTGTCCCGGGCACATGGCGAAAGATACGAAACTCCTTGGGGCTGAGGCGAATATCGTAACCGTAGGAAGAAAGACCAAAACTAATCACGGGCTGCTCAGCCACCCGCCGCACTAATGTTGGCTCAAACGGCTGAATCATGCCTTGGACAGCCATGGCCCGAATCCAAACGTCATTTTTAATCATTCCGCTGCCGCAACCGCACAAACCACCCATGATGTATATTACAGCCCTTTTCCCATGAATAGAACCCACTCAAGACTCGAGGCGCTTTGCTTGGCGCTGACCCCAGCGATAGCCTAATTCAAACCAAATGAGGGAATTGACGAAGTAGATCGCAGCTACAGTGAACCATTGCCCTATCTCATCCACCTCTGGCCAAAGCCACGGCAATAGAACAAACCCAAGGGCGAGACTCACTAGGAAGCCAAGACCCGTACCCCCTGCGATCGCCCACACGATGAACAAGCCACCCAGTTCTAGGCTGTTGGGCAACTGGCGGCGAAATAGCCAAAAATAAAACTGGATGAGGTAGAGATGGGGCCATGTCAGCAGGACAATAACCGCCAGCAAGAGACTGGAGAATAGGCCTGCCATCCTTTCCATCCTTTAGAAAATCCCTTCCCGGAAATGGCCTGATGTGCCCCAGTGTAACCAGTAGGCCCTAAATCCGATCCAAAACTGGAATCCCCAGAAGAGATAGCCCTAGTTTCAGCGTTTGAGCAGTGAGATAGGCAAGAGTTAGACGGGATTGCTTCGTTGGCTCAGTAGCCGAGAGGATAGGGCAGCGATCGTAGAACTGGTTGAAAAGCTGGCTTAGTTCAAAGAGGTATTGGCAGAGGCGGTTGGGCAATAGCTCCGTGCTAACAAGGTCAAGGGTTTCCTCGAGTTGCACAAGGTGTTTGGCAAGGTTTTGCTCGGTCTCATCCTCTAGAAATAGGGGGGTATCTGGTGAGAGGGTACACCAATCAATGTCGCCGCGCCGTGTTAGGCCTTGGACACGCACATAGGCATAGAGGAGGTAGGGCGCAGTGTTGCCTTGTAAAGAGAGCATCTTGTCGTAGCTAAAGACGTAGTTGCTGTTGCGGTTTTGGCTGAGATCGGCATACTTGACAGCACCGATGCCGATCGCCCGTGCCACGGTATCAATAAATTCAGAGGACTCGGTGCGACCTTCGGCAGCAAGACGCTGCTCTAAATCTGCTCGACTACGGGCGATCGCCTCCGTCAGTAAATCGATGAGGCGAATTGTTTCCCCTGAGCGGGTTTTCAAGCGTTTGCCATCCTCCCCCAGGACCAAGCCAAAGGGGACATGGGTTAACGTTACATGGGGCGGCACCCAACCAGCGCGCTGCGCCACCTGAAACACCTGGGCAAAGTGGGTGGACTGCCCAACATCAGTGACGTAAATAATCCAATCGGCTTGGTCTTTGTCAATGCGATAGCGGAGGGCAGCTAAATCCGTGGTTGCGTAGTTGTAGCCCCCATCGGACTTCTGAATAATCAAGGGTTGGGGTTGCCCTTCTTTATTGGTGAAGCCCTCGAGGAAGACCACCTTTGCCCCCTGATCTTCCACCAGTAGGCCGCAAGCAGCCAAGTCCTCAATCACCGCCGGTAAAAAGGGATTGTAGAAGGACTCCCCTCGCTCTGTGAGTTGAATATCCAGCAGATCATAGATCTTTTGAAACTCGCGGCGGGATTGCTCACACAGGAGCTGCCAAGCACGGCGACTCTGCTCTTCCCCTTGCTGAAGTGCGACCACCTTTGCCCGTGCTTTTTGCTGAAATTCAGGATCGCTGTCAAAGCGTTGCTTGGCCTTTTTGTAAAATGTTACTAAGTCCCCCAAGTCAAGGACATTAGCGGTAGTCAGGGCGTCAGGATAAACCTCATCCAAGTAGGCAATCAGCATGCCAAATTGGGTACCCCAGTCCCCCACATGGTTGAGCCGCAGAACATTATGGCCTTGAAATTCAAGAATGCGGGCAATGCAGTCACCAATAATTGTGGAGCGCAGATGACCCACGTGCATTTCCTTGGCAATGTTGGGGCTGGAAAAATCAACCACCACCCGTTGTGGCTCTCGTGCTGGCGGAATGCCCAAGCGATCGCTCCCAAGAGCAGCTTGCAGAGTGGAGGCCAAAAACGCTGGTTTTAGGCGAAAGTTCAGGAAGCCAGGCCCCGCAATTTCAACGGGTTGACAGAGATCCTCAACTTCCAGATGTGCCACAACCTCTTGGGCTAGCTCACGGGGCGCTTTGCCCAGTTGCTTGGCGAGGCTGAGGCAAACATTGGATTGATAGTCGCCAAACTTTGCTTGACTGGCTGGCACTAACAGGGGTTGGGGAAAGGTATCTAGGGGAAGGGCCGCTTGCAGAGCACTGCGGAGGCGATCGCCCAAAACCTTTAGAGGAGCAACCATTAACGTTTGCGCCCCCGTCGTTGTTCTTTTTGCTCCGCCTGCAGACGCCGGCGATCGCGCCACTCAGCAAAGGTCAGATAGCCAATGCCACCAGTCACGACAATCAGTAGCAGCAGAGCCACCAGAATCAAAAGATCGGCCAATGAAGTGGTCATACCCCCAGCCCGATGCGCTACATGCCGTGACGCCCCCAGACCACAAAGGCGATCGAAAGCGTAAAGACACTGAGAACACCCACCCAACCGAGCGTGATAATATCCATAGCATGCAATCCCGAACTCAATGCAGACCCCATTTTAACTCAGATAGATTATCTTTTCCTTATTAGAGGCAGGCCACAGGCAATGATGCAGCGGATGACAGCCATTGAAACCGCGATTGAGCAAGGAAACCTGGCCGCTATTCAGGAGGCGATCGCCAGCGGCCTTGAAATCCCAGCAGAGGCCTTGGCACTGGCAGCGGAACTGGGTCGCATCCAGATTGTGGAGGCATTGATTGCCGCAGGGGTAGAGGTCAACCAAGGAGACAGTGAGGGTTGGACACCATTGATGGCTGCAGCCGGTGGAGGACATACCGCCATTGTTGAGAAACTCCTAGCAGCCGGTGCCAATGTCAATGCTCAAACGGTCTTTGGTCTGACCCCCTTAATGGCCGCAGCGGCAAAGGGCCAAACGGCTACAGTTAAACAACTGATTGCAGCCGGTGCAGATCTCAACGCCAAGGATCAGAATTCTTGGACGGCTTTGGTGTGGGCGCTAGACGGGAAACATGCCGACGTGGTGGCAGTCATTAAAGCCGCTCGCGCACACTCTTTGGGACCATGATTAGGTATCTAAATCTCTTTTTAGCGGCAGTGCCTGCAGGGCTGCTCATTGCCCAACTCACACGCACCCAGCGCCTACGGGTGGCATTGATTGAGGCTAGTCAAATCGTTGCCCTTGTGGCGATCGCCGTTGTCACCGACTGGCTACTGCTAAAGGGCATTGATCAACTGCAACAGCGGCTCCATAGCAAAGTTAGTCAACACTCCCAACCCTGGTTTTCGCTAGTGGCCAGTCTATTGCGCCTGACGTTGCGGGTTTTACTTTGGGCATTAATTTTGTCTTGGGTGCTGCAATCGGTTGAAAGTTTAGCCCCTTGGCAGGGGCACATTGAGAATGCAATTCAGTTCCTCCTGCAGCGAGTCGGAGTTGTCTTTAATACCCCCCTTATAGAGTTGGGGCGAACAAAAATCACACTGAACTTTCTCTTTTTAGTTGTCTTTCTCTTTGTTCTGGTGATTTTTACCTCCCGCTGGATCAGTGAGTGGCTCAAAGACCGAATTCTCGCACAGTTGCGGGTGGATCGGGGCAGTCAAGAAACCGTTACCCGTGTTGTCAGCTATAGCCTCAGTTTTATTGGTTTTATTGTTGTCCTGCAAACAGCAGGCATTGATCTCAGTTCCCTCACGGTGTTGGCGGGGGTTTTGGGGATTGGTTTTGGGTTTGGTTTACAAACCCTCGCCAGTAACTTCATTAGTGGCCTAGCGCTTCTACTGGAGCGCCCCATTAAAGTGGGTGACTTTATCGAGGTAGATGGTCTCTTGGGCACCGTTGAGAAGATCTCTATTCGGGCTACGATTATCCGCACCAACGACAGCCAGTACGTCATTGTCCCCAACAACCGCTTTATTGAAAAGAACGTCGTCAACTGGAGTTACGGTAGCCCCGATAGCCGCATCCATATCCCCGTAAGTGTTGCCTACGGCAGTGATACGGTTCTGGTCACTGAAGCGCTCCTGAGTGCTGCCCGTCAGGATCCGCGCGTCCTACTAACCCCACCCCCTAGCGTTTGGTTTCGCGGTTTTGGGCAGAGTGCCTATCTCTTTGAATTGCTGGTCTGGATTAACCGCCCCCAAGATTCTGAACCCATTAAAAGTGCTCTCAATTTCCTCATTGAGCAAGAGCTACGGCAGCGGCATATTGAGGTTCCCTTTCCCCAGTTGGATCTACGGTTGCGAGATTTGGGGGAACTGCGTTCTTTGACCCAGTATTACCAGCATTCAGAGGCAAAGGACGCCGAGCCCCCGACGGCTGCTGAACCCACTGTTGAAAAAACCCCTCAGGCGAAACTCTCCCTGGCGGATATGCTGCGCAATATCAGTTATTTCTCCCACTGTTCCAATGCCCAGTTGCAAATGCTGATTGAGTTGGGTACTCGCCAGTTTTATGGTAGAGGGGAAGCGATTTGTCGCGAAGGGAGCCCGGGAGATGCCTTTTACATTGTCCTTGAGGGATCAGTGGAAGTGTACTCAGAGCAGTTGGATCAAATCTTAGCCACGCTCTATGGGGGGAGTTTCTTTGGGGAAATTTCAGTGCTGACGGGAATGCCACGATCTGCCACCGTGCGGGCACTAGAGGCAACTTCATTATTCGTTGTCCCTCGCTCAGCGGTACAGCGACTGCTGCAAGCTCACCCCCAATTGGCAGAGGAGATTGCCCATGAACTGGCGGCACGACAGCAGGTGCTTCAAGAACTTGGCCTAGTGAACTCCCAAGAAATCAAAAGCCTGCCCCCCTTGCAGTGGATTCGTCACCGTTTGCAAACCCTCTTTAATGTTTAGAAATGTTTAGAGCGTCAAGCGTTCAATTAATCTCTGGTGTTGGGGAAACTGCTGCTGTAACTGCTGGCGATCGCCCAATTCAAAATCGCGAAAGTCAAATCCCGGTGCCACCGTACAGCCCACCAGACTAAAACTGTCTGGCGTATCCACCGTTGCTCCAAACCATGCCCCCGCCGGTACCACCTGTTGCAATTGCTCCCCCTGATCCAGGTTGATCCCCAACCGTAGGGGCTGGTACTCACCCGTCGGTAGAATCACATGGAGCGTTAGGCTACTGCCTGTGTAAAAGTGCCACAGTTCATCACTGGCAATGCGGTGGAGTCGCGAGCAGGCCGTGGAGGGGAGCAAGAAATAGATGCTCGTACAGTAGGCGCGATCGCCCCCCTGAAAGCCTGAGGGCAAAACTGCTCTGGGAATGCTCCCTGCTGAGCGATAAACCTCGCGGAAATAGCCCCCCTCCGGATGGGGTTGCAGGTCAAGTGCCTCAATCCACGCCTTAGCTGGCCAAGTATTCATACATTTGCCGGCGCCGCCGCCGCAGGTGATCAAGGGCTTGCCGCTCCAGTTGCCGCACCCGTTCACGGCTGAGGTTGAGTTGCTCACCCACCTTGGCGAGGGACCGTTCTTGGCCATCCCCCAACCCGTAGCGCAGGGTGAGGACTTGCCGTTGTTGGGGGGTGAGTTCCGCCAGCCACAGGTTGACCTCATCCCGCAGGGACTCCACTGTGGTAAATTGCTCTGGCGAAAGACTGTCATCCTCGAGCAGTTCACCGAGTTCAGTGTCCTGATTGTCTCCCACACGTAGATCAAGGGAAACGGGTTGGCGAGCAAGGGTCAGGTATTCCCGAATTTGCTCGGGTTCGAGTTCTAGAGCCTCAGCCACCTCAGCAGGCGTCGCACTCCGTCCCAGTTTTTGCGCCAGTTCCCGTTGGGTGCGTTTGATCTTGTTGAGCTTTTCAGTGATATGGATGGGCAGCCGAATTGTCCGCGCCTGTTGGGCGATCGCCCGTGTAATTGCCTGACGAATCCACCAATAGGCATAGGTAGAGAACTTGTAGCCCCGCGTGGGATCAAACTTCTCCACACCGCGTTCGAGACCCAGGGTGCCCTCTTGCACCAAGTCCAGCAATTCAAGATTACGTTTTTGATACTTCTTGGCCACCGAAACCACAAGCCGTAGGTTGGCTTCAATCATTTTTTGCTTGGCGCGTTCGCCGCGCTTGAGGATATTGCGCAATTCCGTAGGCGTCAGATTACAGGCCGCCGCCCATTCTTCAAAAGTGGCTTCGCGTCCGAGTTCTTTGGTCAAGGCATCGCGTTTTTCCCGCAGTGCCATCATTTGCTGCACCTGTTTACCCAGAATAATTTCCTGCTCATGGGTCAGCAGCGGCACGCGCCCAATTTCCTGGAGGTAGGTGCGCACCATGTCGGTGCTAGCGGTGGGGGTTGGCGTTTTAGAAGCGGAGTTCATCATAGCAGCACAGGTTCTAAACACTATTTGGCAAGGAAGAATGTAGATAAAAGATTTATCGAGATGAAGATGACGACTCGTACTGATAAAGCGGAGGTTTGTATAGGGTTAGCCTAGCAAAGCAGAGGGAGTTGGCCTGTATCCTAATCTACTTAGACTTAAATTGTGCCCTGAAAGTTGCCAATTCATAACAGCCAATTCCTGAAATAAAGATTAAACTTTGTCAACTAGAGATGGGGATCAGGAGATCAGCAAGGGCTTTGGGGGCAAATTCGAGCCCAAAAACCCGGCTAAAGGCAGCAACAAACTGCTGCCGGACATCCTCCAGTTGAATGTCGGCACAAAATTGCCGCAGGTTGCCCACCGGGCGATCACCAATGCCACAGGGGACAATGCGACCAAAACCCTTTAGATCGTTCACCACATTGAGGGCAATGCCGTGGAAGCTAATCCAACGGGTCACCTTGATCCCAATTGCGGCCACCTTGTATCCCTCTACCCAAACACCCGTCAGGCCGGCAACGCGCTCCCCTTTAATGCCATAGTGTCCTAGGGTTTGAATTACGACTTCCTCCAACTGGTGGAGATACCAATGCAAATCGCAGCAGTGGCGGCGTAAATTCAAAATCGGGTAGGCCACCAATTGGCCAGGGCAGTGGTAGGTGACATCGCCTCCCCGCTCAATACGCAATACCTCAATGCCTGTAGCTACGGGATCAAAGTGAATGTGGGTGGTGGTTGCCCCTTGGCCAAGGGTGTAGATGGCGGGATGCTCAAGGGTGAGGAGAACATCTGGGGCTGCGGGATTTTGACGGCGCTCAGCCACCAGTTGTTGTTGCCAGCGCCAAGCATCGCGGTAGGGGATGATTCCCAAGGCACAATGCCAACCGAGGGCACTTTTCATAGGGGTGCCAAATTGTCAAGAGCTAGATGATAAGAATTATCACAGAACACGAATAAAGGTGAAGAGCCTCAGGATGCCCTGTAATCCCCGATACGAAGATGTTAGGGTGGAAGTAGATCAGCCTGTTTTGCTCAGGGGAGGCAACCCTATGAGGCTAGTGATTCACGGTAAAAACATTGACATTACGGATGGCATTCGCAGCTATGTGAACCAAAAAATTGAGCGAGCCACCAGTCATTTCCAGAATGTGATTAACGAAGTTGATGTGCATCTTTCCGTGGCTCGTAACCGCAGCACAGCCCCCAAACAAACCGCGGAAGTGACCCTATTTGCTAATGGCTCAGTGATTCGCGCCGAAGAAAGCAGTGAAAATCTCTACGCCAGTATTGATCTCGTTGCTGACAAAATTGCGCGCAAACTTCGCAAGCTCAAAGAAAAACGCCAAGATAAGTCCCGCGCTAAGGACACCAATAGTGTTGTTGAACCTGAAGTGGTGACTGATCTAGTGGGCGATCGCACACCACAACTGCCCGAACAAGTGGTGCGGATGAAATACTTTGCCATGCCGCCGATGACCATCCAAGAAGCCCTTGAGCACCTAGAAATGGTGGATCACGACTTCTATGTCTTCCGCAATCGCGATACGGGAGAAATCAACGTGGTCTATGAACGCAATCATGGGGGCTATGGTGTCATTCAACCCCGGCCCACTTCCAATAACCACCATCACGATACTGCTGATGCCGCTGCCAAAGCCACGGCCAAGGCTAGCCATTAACACAAGAGAGAGGCCATTGGTAGGCCATTGGTGTAAAAGTCCCTCTGCCAACCTAGGAAGTCCCCTAGGGGCGGAGGACCAACTGCCACTCTTGGCTCTGGCGATCGCGCTGCAGTTCGCTATTTTCACCAATCACATAGGGTCCCCAGTAGCGTTTGGAACCATCGAGGGTAAAGGCCAAGACAATATCCCCCGACTGGAGGGTGAGCTTACCTTCGGGCAGTGTTAACAGTAATCCCCTAAGGTTACCTTCCATAGGAGCAAAATCCCAGTGAACTGCCCCGGTGTTGGGATGGGCGCGATCGCGGGCAGCAAGCAAGACCACGCGCACAGGAAAGGCCGTCTGATTACTGACGCGCAGACCATTCGGTTGCGGGTTGCTTGGCACCTGGGGAGTCGGTAAGGGTTCAACAGCAGCGGTTTCTGGTTCTGCCTCCACAATGGGTGGCGGTTGTGTCAGTAGGTCGGGCTCCCACCACAGTGTAAAGTGCAGTTGTGAAAGAATAATCGCACCAATCACCCCGATCAGCACTGCCACGAGGTAAGGCAGAAATTTAATGCGGATAGACATAGGGATAGGTTACTGCGGATGCCGCGCCTTTCTTTCCAGTTTAGAGAGTTGTGGCAGAAGCCGCAGTAACCAAAGGGTTTGATCTCATTGATCTCAATTGCCGGTGCCCTGAACTTCAGAGGAAAGCCGCTCCTGCAAGCGTTGCAAAGAAATCTGAGCTGCTAATGCCACATGGGGATGCTCGTCTTTGGCGAGGTATTCCAGAGCGGCTTGGGTTTTGGGGCTAGGCAGGTTGCCCAGAGCTTCAGCCAGCCGTTGCCGTAGCAACCAATCCTCTGCGGTGACAAAGGGCAAAATATCTTCCACAACCCTGGGGTCGCCAATTTCTCCTAGGGCGGCGATCGCTCCTTGAAGCATCACCACTTCCTCGCTTTTCAGCGCCGATCGCAACACATCTACTGCCCGCGGATCCTTGAGGTTGCCCAGGGCCACAGCCGCACTAAAGCGCACTAACCAGTCGGTGTCTTCATAAAAGGCGCGCACCAGAGGTTCAAAGGCACGTCCATCTTCGAGATAGCCCAAGGCACCCGCAGCATCGGCACGAATGCCATAGTCAGGCTCACTCTCAAGCAACTGCACCAGAATTTCAAAGCACTCCGGTGTGGATTTGACACCAAGGGCAAAGACAGCCATTGAGCGAATTTGGAGATTTTCGTCCCAAAGGACTTTTTTAATCAGGGGTACGGCATCCGCAGAAGGGACATCCCGTAGTGCCGCTAGCGCCAGTAGGCGATCGCGGGAGTTGGGACTCTCCAGTTGATGGGCAAGCTGTTCGAGGGAAGGCATGGCAGTAACCTAAAAACTAATTTACAAAAATTAACAATACACTTCCCATTATAGAAAAGTCTCCCCAAAGTCAAACCAGTGGCAACACGCCTGCTGATGTCTTGGGGAGAACTTGCCCACCAACCCGCTCAAATGCAAGTCCTAGGCTGCTTTTGCTTTTTGCAGGAGCTTTTCAACTTGCTTCACTGCATAGGGCAAAATATTGCGAACTGCCCAGCCTGCAGCCAGTAGGACAGGTAACAGGACAATCAGGACACGCCAATCCATACCCATAACCTCCCAAAATGTTTTCTGAAAACTTTATGAATTATTGTACAACCTTCTCTCAGGAGAGAAAGGGGGAGCGCCATGTCCCCAAGAAAAATGCTGACACAGACCTTTTCTAAACCCCCGACAGGCTATCCCTTCTCTAATGCTGAGTTTCCCGCGTTTAAGCATGTTTTGTCCTTGGGAAAGGGTTTGTATGATTGGGTTAATTCCTTTAAGGACAAATCTTGATGGGCGAAGATAAAATGACTCTCCGTGAAAACCAAACAGCGGCTGCTTTGCGTCTCAGTAAAGTGTTGGCAGCTCGCAATCGTTGGCGCACGGGTTGGCAGTCGCTGCGTTCGGTATTGATGCCAATCGCCATGGTCACTGTTGTGGTGGCTTGGGGACTGGATTGGGATGCGCTGGGTGTGGTGGCTGCTCTAGTGCTGGGGGGACTGAGTTTCCCCTTGGTCTGGACTTCGACCTACCACTGGTTTACGGAGGATTTGACGGAACAACAACGGCAGTTCATTTTGGCCGCATTGGGTCTGAGTTTGACAGTGGTGGCACTCATTGCCATGACTGGGGCGATGGACTGGATTCGGGCACGGTTTCAAGGTACAAATTGGGATGCAGTAGGGGCACTGGCTGAAGGCTTCGGTGCCTTGGGGCAAATTTTGGTGGCCCTCTTGGCGGCCTATGTGGCTTGGCGACAGTATGTCATCTCTCGGGATTTGACAATTCAACAGAACCGCATTACCCAACAGCAAACGATTGACAGTTATTTCCAAGGGATTGCCGACCTCATCCTTGACGATGAGGGCCTATTGGAGGACTGGCCGCCGGAGCGGGCGATCGCCGAAGGACGCACTGCTGCTATCTTGGCGGGACTAGATGCCGAAGGCAAGGCCAAGATTATTCGCTTTTTGTCAGGCGCAAAGCTACTATCGCCGCTGAAGCGCGATCGCCGGCTGGGACGGGCGATTTTTGATGGGTTGGGTGGCTATGAGGAAGACATTGAATACGGTGTGCGGGTGATTAATCTCGGCAGTATGCTAGCGGGTGCTGATCTGAGTGGTACCGACTTGCGCTGGACCGAATTGAGTGATGCCAATCTAACGGGAACACTCTTTCGCAACTGTAATTTGACACGAGCCAATCTCGCAGGTGCGATTTTACAGGGGGCGGATTTCACGAATGCCGATCTCAGTCGTGTTCGCCTATTTTACGGTACAGTCGAGCAGGCTAGTCCCCGCGATCGCTTGAATCCCCCTAACTTTCGCACAGGGGCACAAACCGGTGCAGTGGTCGAGGATGTCAACTTTACCAATGTCAAGAACCTCTCCGAAGAACAACGCTACTATTGCTGTGCTTGGAGTGGCAGCCGTTCCCGCGAAACGATTCCCGGTGGCTGTGAGGGAGTTCCCAATAAGTTGGGACGCTAGCGGCTGCTGGGGTGCGCAATCGGGGGATGCCCTTGGTGTATTATCCAAAAGGTTGAGCTTCTATCCCAACGAAGGAGCAATTCAGTGGCAACCCTAGGGGTCAACATTGATCATGTGGCAACAATTCGCCAAGCCCGGCGCACGGTCGAACCCGATCCCATAGCCGCAGCCGTTTTGGCAGAACTGGGGGGAGCTGATGGCATTACCGTACATCTGCGCGAAGATCGTCGCCATATTCAAGAGCGAGATGTGCGGCTCCTGCGGCAGACGGTATCCACCCATTTGAACCTAGAGATGGCTGCCACCCCCGAAATGGTGGCGATCGCCCTTGATATTTGCCCAGATTACGTGACATTGGTGCCTGAGCGGCGCGAAGAAGTCACCACTGAAGGGGGTCTAGATGTGGTGAGTCAGCAGGAACCCTTGACCCAAGTGGTGCAAACCCTGCAAAGAGCGGGAATTCCCGTGAGCCTGTTTATTGATGCCGATCCAGCTCAACTGGAGGCAGCTGCCAAAACCACCGCTCAGTTTATTGAACTGCACACCGGCCGCTATGCTGAAGCCAAGGGGGAAGCGGCGCAACAGCAGGAATTGGCGATTTTAGCTCACGGTGTCCAACAGGCAAAATCCTTGGGCCTGCGGGTGAATGCGGGCCATGGATTGACCTACACCAATGTCGGAGCGATCGCCCGCCTTGAAGGCATTGAAGAACTCAATATTGGCCACACCATTATCAGCCGCGCCGTTCTTGTGGGCATGGTACAAGCGGTACGGGATATGAAAGCCCTGATTAGCCCTTAAACTCAGCCCTAAGGGCGTCGTCATAGTCATCGGCTAGGGTTGCCACAATCGTAATTAAGCGAGCAATTTCACCCGCAGTGATGCCGCCTAAGGTACGGGTAGCCACTACCTGTACTTGTTCCTCGGCAATAGCAAAATGCGCTTCCAAGGTAGTCAGCCAGTTCAACGTCAGCAGCTTACGATACAGTCCCAATTCATCGGTTACAGGCAGGGGCAGCACCGGTGACCAAATGGTGAGAAAGTCCTCCTCCGTCTGGCCACTCAGTTGTACGAAAACATCCGCACTGCCGTAGCGAAACATCCAAATTTTGCCACTGTCCGTTTGGCCAACGCGGGGAGCGTCCCCTTGGTGAAGACCGGAAATGACAGTTTCAATCGTCTCAACCCAATTTTCAGGGGCAAGATCAAGGGAGGTTGAGGACGCCGGCTGTACTTCACTGACCATGGTCATTTCCCTCTAGTGCATCTAAGAATAGGTTAAAGGACTTGGTGGGTATAGGCGTGTTGTTTGACATTGTCGGCAGCGGTCACGATGCGCTCGGAATTGAGCACCCGTTGACGTTCTGTGGAAGTATTGAAGTTGCGGTAGGTTTCGCCAAGGGGAATATGACGGGTACTTTGGGGACGGGCAATGTAGGTGCGGGCAGCGGCTGCAAGGCGATCGCCATAGTCATCACACAGATGGGCAGTGGGGGGAAACTGCGGTCGCACCTGCTGTGGGTCTTGGGCAGCACCGTAGGTGAGGGCATGGGCTTCACTGTAAGAAGTGGGCAAGCCATGGAGCAGGGCTTCCAAGGCCGCTGAGGGAATCGGCTCAATAATCTCTACGGGCTGGAGTTTTCCCTCTACTTGCACAAAACAATGAGCCAGTCCAAGCACCACATAGGCTTCTGGGGGAGGAATTTCTTGACTCATTGCAACCTCACAATCATCTGGTTCCCCTCAAGTCTAGCCTGATTTTTCGAAGAATCAGCCTCGTGGGCAACATTAAGGACTAGGCGGCAGTCGTCATCGGTGAAACGGGTAAGATCATTTAGACCTACTTCACCATGCGTCCTGTCATCATTGCTGTATAGTGAGCACTCTAGAGAGTATGGAAACGGCAAACTCAATGCCAGAAACAATCCAATCCCCTGAGGTGGAGCTATTACCCCCGATGTTGGCGGCACTGCCCGACCCCCAAGGGGTGAGTCTGTGTCCTCGGCGGGCCCGTTGGCAATTAGACTTATTGTTGCTTGCCCTAGAGTGCGTTGATTTGAATGCCTCTGAGTTGATGCTCCAAGTGCTGCGGGATCTGCAACTGCAAGTGATGATCCCCAATCGGGTTGTATTTTGGCAAATTCGCTGCACCAATCCCTTTCGCCAAATTACCCAGCGTACCCCCTTACCCTTGGCGGAAACAAAGGCCCTCACCGCCGTAGTTGTGCAAGTGGCGCGGCGGCAGACGGCAATCCTGCGGCATTTACTTTTGGTGTTGGATCAGTTGCAGGCGCAAAATTTGCCCCCGGAAACCTATGCCCCCTTGGCGGAATATTTAGATCGCTTCCGCCGTCACTTCCGCAAACGCATGAACCTCCAGCGATCGGGTCTCTTTCTCTACAAAAATAACCAAGCCCTCAATGAGTTGGGTCTAAAGCTTTTGGCACAACTTCTGCTCTGCGCAGGCACAAAGGGCATGGAACGCCTTTGGTTGAGTTTATTTGACGGGGAAGTGAGTTAATGCTGCTGCAACGCCAGTATTCATTGCCCAACTGCACACTGCGAATTGAAGGACTCAGCAGTCAAGCGGGCGCAGAACAGTTGGATATTGTCACCCTCTGTGAGTGGGAAATCGTTGGCCAGAATCAGCGGCTCAAGGGGGGCAAAGAATTCCTTGTGGCCTTGCTCAATAGCGTGCCAGCCGCTGCCCAAACCTGGTTGAGTGGTGTCAAGTTGCGGCGATCGCCCCAGTACCCGATTCAGGTCAACATTCAGGGCTTTAATCAAGTGTCCCTCCACATTCCGCGAAAGTTGCTGCAAACGTCTCCCCAAGAGAATGCAGAGCCATCCCCTGAACCCCTAGAAGTGCAGCTCACTTGGCTGCAACTGGCGGATCTGGTGGAGGCCCTAGATCAACTCTGTAGTGATAGCCAGACACTGCCTACCCTAAGACCAACATTCCATTCCCTCCCTCGGCGGGCGATCGCCCCTGCTGTGCCCTTGCGCAAACAACTCATGCCCTTGGGTATTGGCGCCGCCAGCTTAGCCGTCATGGCTGCGATCTTTTTCCACCTACCCGTGCCTGAACGCCGTCCTTCCCGAGAGGAGGCCCTCCCTCCCACCCCGGAAGCCGTCACGCCCTCACCGGCACCTACGACACCAGCAGTTCCGAATCCTTAGGTTGAGTTTGCAAACAGTCGTTTAGGTTTTTGTTGGGATAAACCATGGTAATCACTGCCCCTAGTGCTTTTTGGCCACCCGTTGTCAGCGATCGCGCTGCCTTTATTGCCCCCAATGCCACCCTTGTTGGCGATGTTCGCTTGGCTGAAGGCTGTAGCATTTGGTACGGCGCTGTTTTACGCGGTGACGTGGCCTACATCGAGATTGGTGCCCACACCAATGTTCAAGATGGTGCCATCCTCCATGGCGATCCGGGGCAGCCTACGATTCTTGGTGAAGAGGTCACTGTTGGGCATCGCGCAGTCATTCATGGGGCAACGGTGGAAGACGGCTGCTTAATTGGCATTGGCGCGGTGGTTCTCAATGGCGTTCGGGTGGGAGCTGGCAGCATTGTCGGTGCTGGGGCAGTGGTCAGCAAAGATGTTCCTCCCCGCTCGTTGGTTCTGGGCATTCCCGCCAAAGTCGTGCGTGAAGTGAGCGACACTGAGGCCGCCGATCTACGTCAGCATGCCCGCAAGTACGAACAACTGGCCCATGTCCACAATGGTACAGGCCTCAATTTAGGTTTCTCTGCCTAGATGGGCTTCCCGCTTGGCAAGTGAAGGGTTCAGGAGGACTTTAGCCCCTTTTTTGCAAATTGGGCTAGGGATTGGGGGATCGAAGACCCTCTCCCCCTGGCCGCCCCTGGGGATTGGCCATCCACCGGAAAAGGCCTGCCATCTGCTAAAATTCTGAAGGATTTTGTCGTAAGAGTTCAGCCAATGACTCGTGCACGGATTGCTGTGGATGCCATGGGGGGTGACTATGCTCCCGATGAGATTGTTGCTGGCGCCCTCAGAGCCAGTGAAGAATTAGATGCCGATATTCTCCTTGTGGGTGATCCGGTGCCCATTCAGCGCTACCTCGATGAACATGCCCCCACAGCCAAGCCCCAAATTATTGAAGCCAGTGATGCTGTTGACATGGGGGAAGAACCCCTCAGCGCCCTCAAACGCAAGCCCAAGGCCTCGATTAACGTGGCGATGGATCTGGTCAAAGCAGGTGCGGCTGATGCAGTTGTTTCCGCTGGTCACTCAGGGGCAGCGATGGCCGCGGCACTATTGCGCTTAGGCCGACTCCCTGGGATCGATCGCCCCGCCATTGGTGCAGTCTTACCCACCCTCATCCCCGGCAAATCCGTCCTCGTGCTTGATGTGGGCGCCAATGTGGACTGCCGCCCCAAATACCTTGAGCAATTTGCACTCATGGGATCCATCTATAGCCGGTATGTCTTAGATGTGTCCGATCCGAAGGTGGGCTTGCTCAACATTGGCGAAGAGGACTGTAAAGGCAACGATCTGGCCCTAAAGGCGCATCAACTCCTGCGGCAAAATCGCCAAATCTCCTTCTTGGGCAATGCAGAAGGCCGCGATGTCCTGTCGGGACAATTTGATGTTGTGGTCTGCGATGGGTTTGTCGGCAACGTTCTGCTCAAATTTGCTGAATCCTTGGGGAGTGTCCTCATACAAATTCTCCGTGAAGAGTTACCTCGGGGCTGGCGGGGTCAACTGGGTACGGCGCTGCTGCGTCCCAATCTCCGCAAAATTAAGCAGCGCATTGATCATGCAGAACATGGCGGTGGCCTCCTTTTGGGGGTGGATGGCATCTGTATCATTAGCCACGGCAGTTCCCAAGCCCCCTCGATTTTTAATGCCATTCGCTTGGCCAAGGAAGCAGTGGATCATCGTGTTTCAGAGCGGATTCAGGCCTGTTACCAGCATGCCGTTGCCGTTGAGGATCAGGCTTAGTGACTGTGCAGGGCGTTAAATTTAGCGGCGTGGGTGCGGCAACCCCCCGTCAATGCTTGACCAATGCCCACCTCAGTGCCCTTGTGGACACCTCAGATGAGTGGATTCAGTCCCGTACGGGTATTCAAGAACGGCACGTGGCGGCTCCTGAGCAGTGCCTTGTGGATCTGGCCAGCGAAGCAGCAGGGGCAGCCCTACAGATGGCAGGACTAGAACCCACAGCGGTAGATTTGATCATCTTGGCTACCTCGACGCCCGATGATCTCTTTGGTACGGCCTGCTTGGTGCAAACTCGCATTGGGGCAGTGAATGCCGTGGCCTTCGACTTGACAGCGGCCTGTTCTGGCTTTCTCTTTGCCTTGGTCACGGCGGCTCAGTATTTGCGCACCGGTGCCTACCGCAGTGCCCTTGTCGTGGGGGGGGATCTTCTCTCCCGTTGGGTGGATTGGGGCGATCGCCGTACCTGCATTCTCTTTGGCGATGGCGCCGGCGCGATGGTCTTGCAAGCCAGCGATGTCGATCAGCTCTTGAGCTTTGAACTGCGCAGTGATGGTCGCCTCAATGAGCACCTTACCCTTGCCTTTGTGGGTACTCCCCAGACCTTAGGGGAAAATCTCGCGATCGCCCAAGGCGGATTTGCTCCCATTGCTATGAATGGCCGTGAAGTGTATCGCTTTGCCGTCACCCAAGTTCCCGAGGTGATTGAGAAAGCCCTGCACCGCGCTGGGTGTACCGTTGAGGAAATTGACTGGCTGGTGTTGCATCAGGCAAACCAACGCATCCTTGACGCGGTGGCTGAGCGTTTAGGCATTCCTCAGGAGAAAGTGATTAGCAATGTGGCTCAGTGTGGCAATACCTCCGCCGCCTCGATTCCCCTCGCCCTTAGCAAGCCGATTCAACAGGGGCATATTCAACCTGGAGATTTAATTGCCACCGCTGGCTTTGGTGCCGGTTTAACTTGGGGAGCTGCCCTGTTCCGCTGGCAATAGCCTATGCAAGGGGACACCGACCTGCGTACATTAACGATGCGGGTAGAGGCAATTCTATATCTGAAGGCACAGCCCCTTACGCTGACTGAACTGGCAGCCCTTGCCGGCACTGACCCTGAGGCCATTGAACTAGCGCTGATTGAGCTCCTCAACGACTATGCCCATCGCCAGACGGCCCTCGAAGTTGTCCAAATTGACGATAAATATAGCCTGCAACTAAAGTCCGCCTTTCAAGAACTAGTTCAGTCCCTTGTCCCCGTTGAATTGGGGGTTGCGGCACAACGCACATTAGCCCTAATTGCCCTTCGTGGACCCATTCGCCAACCAGAGGTGATTGCACTGCGGGGTTCTAGCGCCTACCAACACATTCAAGAACTCCTTACCCTGGGGTTTATTCAGCGGCGGCGGGATAACCGAAGTCGCTCCTATATCCTCCAAGTCACTGAGCGCTTTCACCAGTATTTTCAGGTGGATCAACTGCCAACTATTGCAGAGGAAAGGGCGGACGATTCACATACTCACTGAGCAACTGGGAGGGCAAATCATCAGTTATCGCCAATTGCAGATTCAAAAGGGTAACTGCGAGCTTCTCTTGCTCTAGTGTGTTGCGCCCCAAGGCCTTGAGAATGCGCCGCAATTGAGCCGCAATTTCCGCCCCAAACATTGTGAGATTTTCATCGGGCAGTGCCGGCAACCAATCCATTGCCCCATGTTCTACTGCCCATTGTCGCTGCACGGGGGAAATATGGTTGTCGTAACGATCAATGATGAAACTGCGCAGCTGGGGATACGTTGCCTTGATCCAATTCAAGAGGTTGCCAATATCCGGTTTTTCCAGTTGCGAATCAAGGAGCAACAGGTCAGGGTTGCGCTGCATCACGGTCACAAAATCACTAATGATGCGGCGGCTGTTGATTTGCCCCGATTCAACGACAACTTCTAGACCCTGACTGCGCAGGAGTTCTTGCCAAATTTGTACCTGAATGCCGGGGGGTTGAATGATCAGAATGGTGGGTTGAAGGGTAACAGGGGCATCTGGCGGTGTGGTGGAGACAGCTTCATCAGTGCGAAATTCAAGGGTTGTTTTGCCGATAATGAAGCGATCGCCCGTTTTAAGAAGTGTTGGCACCTGAATCATTTGGCCATTGAGAATAGAGCCATTGCGACTCCCCAAATCAATAAGGTAGTAATCATCATTATCCAGACGCTGAATCATCGCATGGCGACGGGAGGACCAGCGATCCGCCAAAACAATCGTGCAGTCTTTGCCCCGGCCAATCACCCATGAATTTCCTTCGATAAGAGGGACGACATAGGTGCTCGCCTCTGTGGAGATGACCAATTGTGGATACTGTCGTAGCAAGGTGATCCCTCTTCCAACTCCCTTTAGGAATAAATTAGGTTCCTTAGGGCTTTATTCAAAATGATAGTCAGGACATTGAATAGCCGCTTCAGTAGCTGCCCAATCGGGATGCAGTGAACACTTTAACCGATAGTCTCCCGAAAAGAACCGACAGCGGGCACAGGGAATTTGATGCAGGCGGCGAGCGATCGCCAGCCCCTCCTGGGTCAGCTGCCACAGATCCCAAGCCAAGATTGCCAGCAGTAACCAAGCAAAACAAAAACAAATTGGCACTAGAACTGGCCCTACTGCCTGGAAAAAAGAGACTAACCAAACAACCATAGGCCACCCCGGCAAGCCCTAAAAGGGAAGGCTGCTAGCAATTATTATTTTATCTTGTGATCTGACCTTGATAGTTTTTCAGGATATACCACATATACTAACCACATATACTAAATTTGAGTGGGGTAAATCTCCCCAGAGAAATTACATTGGAAACACCTATGGGCATTCAAGAGATTGTTGAGCAAGCACTGCGCAACGGTTATTTGACACCAACGCAGGAAGCAGAAGTAGGACGCATTTGCGATAAAGCCACAGAACTTTCCGTGGAAGATTACATGGCGTTAGATCGCCTCATGGGTGCCCTATTGACGGGTCAAGTGGTCGCTGTCCCCCGCAAGCAATTTATCAACGTCATGGAAGAACTGGTGCTCACGGAGGCCATGACCCGCATCGCCGCCGTTGAAGCAGAGCAAAAGTGCGCCCTTGATTTAGGAGATATTGCTGCCTATGCCCTCAACCGTCTGCCGCCCCTTTATGCCACCACCGAAGAGGGAGCGCAGTACCAGCGCCAGCGGGCCCAAGAAGAACTAATGGACATAATTCGCACCCAAGTTCAAGAGGCCATTAACCACAACATGGCGCGACCACAATTTCATCCGGAGCGATCGGCCATTGGCAAAACCTCCGGTAAAGAGGTCTTTAGCCAGGTCAGTTCTCTGCTCCAAGCCTACGCCAATGACTATGAGGGTCCCAAGGGAGAGTCGGCACAGTGAAAATTTGGCTGTACGATACTACCCTGCGCGATGGCGCCCAGCGAGAAGGTCTCTCCCTCTCTCTGGAAGATAAACTGCGGATTGCCCGCCAACTGGATCGCCTTGGGATTCCCTTTATTGAGGGGGGGTGGCCGGGAGCCAATCCCAAGGACGTACAGTTTTTTTGGCAGTTGCAGGAGACACCCCTACAACAGGCAGAAATCGTTGCTTTTTGTGCCACTCGTCGCCCCGGTCGCAAGGCGGCAGAGGAGCCAATGTTTGAGCCGATCCTAGCAGCCGGTACTCGCTGGGTGACCCTCTTTGGCAAGTCTTGGGATCTCCATGTCACTGACGGTCTTAAGACCAGCTTGGCGGAAAACTGCGCCATGATTGCCGATTCCATTCAGTTTCTGAAATCCCACGGACGACGGGTGATCTACGATGCTGAGCATTGGTTTGATGGTTACTTTGCCAATCCCGAATATGCACTCCAAACCCTTGAAACGGCTCTAGCAGCCGGTGCCGATTGGTTAGTTCTCTGTGATACCAATGGCGGTTGCCTCCCCCATCAAATTCAGGCAGTGGTGGCAGAGGTGATGGCGCACTTGGGTGGTCTTGATTGTTTGGGGATTCACACCCACAATGATGCGGGGACGGCAGTGGCCAATGCCCTTGCGGCGGTACAAAGCGGTGTGCGGATGGTGCAGGGAACCATCAACGGCTATGGCGAACGCTGTGGCAATGCCAATCTGTGTACCTTGATTCCCAATCTGCAATTGAAACTCGGCTATGACTGTGTCGCCCCAGAGCAGTTGGCGACGCTGACGGAAGTAAGCCGCCATGTGAGTGAAATTGTCAACCTTGCCCCCGATGATCATGCGCCCTATGTGGGTCTGTCGGCCTTTGCCCACAAGGGGGGAGTCCATGTCAGTGCTGTGCAGCGCAACCCCCGTACCTACGAGCATATTGAGCCGCATGTGGTGGGCAATCAACGGCGCATTATTATTTCTGAGCAGGCAGGCATCAGCAATATTTTGGCGAAAACCAGTGAACTCGGCTTTGAGTTGGATCGGCAGCATCCCCTGAGTCGGACGATTTTGGAGCGCATTAAGCACCTAGAAAGCGAAGGCTATCAATTTGAAGCGGCGGAGGCTAGCTTTGAACTGCTGATTCAGGAGGTACTAGGGCAACGCCAGCGACCCTTTACCCTTAAGGGCTTTGATGTCTTTTGCCGCACTGATTCACGCCAACTGGAGGCCACGATTCGCAGCCAGTCTTTGGCCACGGTCAAAGTTGAAGTCAATGGTGAGGAGATGCTCACGGCGGCGGAGGGCAATGGCCCTGTCTCGGCATTGGATCAAGCACTGCGCAAGGCCTTGATGTCCTTTTATCCAGAGATTGCCGAGTTTCACCTGACGGACTACAAGGTGCGGATTTTAGATGGTCATGCGGGCACGGCGGCTAAAACTCGGGTGCTGGTGGAATCCAGTAATGGGCGCGATCGCTGGGCAACGGTGGGGGTCTCTGCCAATATCATTGAAGCTTCTTACCAAGCGGTTGCTGAAGCCCTCGAATATGGCCTACAGTGCACTCGGCGATCGCAGGCTTCTCCTTTGATGGTCTCCTGAAGCCTCTGAGAACTTGACAAAATCCGCTAAGATCAAAACTGGTGTTTAGGTTGCATCACTGCCAAGGAGCCCCGTGTGCTCAGCACCCTCAAAGCAGATTTTCAAATTATCTTTGAGCGGGATCCTGCTGCCCGCAACTGGTTAGAGGTTGTTTTTTGCTATCCCGGACTGCAGGCCATTGTTCTCCATCGGTTGAGCCACTGGCTTTGGCGGCGGGGTATTCCCTTTATCCCTCGGTTTATTTCCCACATTGCCCGCCTCCTCACAGGGATTGAAATTCACCCCGGCGCCACGATTGGCAAGGGGGTTTTCATTGATCATGGCATGGGGGTCGTCATTGGTGAGACAGCGGTTGTGGGTGACTATTGTTTGATTTATCAGGGGGTCACCCTGGGGGGGACAGGTAAAGAAACCGGCAAGCGCCACCCCACCCTTGGTGAAAATGTGGTTGTTGGTGCCGGGGCAAAGGTGTTGGGCAATCTCACAATTGGGAACAATGTGCGCATTGGCGCAGGGTCGGTGGTGCTGCGGGATGTGCCTTCAGATTGTACGGTGGTGGGGATTCCCGGGCGGATTGTCTATCGTGCAGGAGCTAAAATTGCCCCCTTGGAACACGGTCAACTGCCTGACTCTGAGGCGGAAGCCATTCGCTATCTGTTGGATCGCATTGAACTCCTAGAGCAACAGGTGCAAGCCCTGCAACAGCAGGAAAAGGTGCCTGCCCTGGTTCAAGGACATTTACAAGCATCCCAAGGGCAAGCCTGTCGCCTCAGCGATCGCCCCATTGAAGAGTTTCTCAACGGCGCTGGTATTTAGGCTGACCGCGCATAACACAGCCCACAGACTCCCCAGCGCTGCAATTCTTTGACTGGTGTAGGGCACTGACAGCGGGGGCACAGAGGATAGTCTCGCGATCGCTGGCAGACTTGGACTTGCCACCGTTGAAAGGCCTCCTGGGGAGTGGCTGCAGGAGCCACATTGGGAAGATTTCCTACTTTCGGTAAGGCCTCAGGGCGGGCGATCGCCGGGCGTGGGGGGCGCCAGTCTCGATGAGAGAAGCGAATATCCCTGAGGCTAATGCCTAGGGTCTGCTGAATTTTAGCCCTCAGGGGCGATCGCGAGAACGTCAAATGATGTGCCCAAGTACTACTGGCAACTGCCACGAACAAAACCCCTTCAGCGGTGAGTTCCAGTGGTACAGTGTGCTCAGCCACAATCGCTCCCACAAGCTCTGACCAATGCGCCAAGATACGCAAGAAATGGTGTGGCTGTTGCCATTCAGGAGCCTGCTGCCATTGCTGAAGTACTGTGGCCAGTAGGGTATAGGCCATTGCGGACTATTCCCGACTATTCGTGATCGTATTCCTCTTGCTTTTGCCGCTGCTCAAGGCGAATCGGTTGCTGTTCTGCCCAGGGATCGGCCGTGGGTTCTGACTCGGGCAGTTCTACGGGCATGGCTTGAGCTGGAGGTTTAGCTTGGCGCGGCCGCTCTTCGTACTCATACTCATACTCCTCCTCGTACTCCACATACTCAGGCTGGCGCCGGCGTCGCCGCGGAGGGGTTTCCCACTCGACTTCGTCGTAATCGCTGCGGCTGCGTTGGGGAGGATAGACGGGCGATCGCGCCCCTGAGGGCAGTTGATTACTGCTCGGTGTCACAGGTTGATAGTACTCGTCCTCGTCATTTTCCCAGGGGGGTGCCCCCAAGCCAACCCGTTCTAAGAGTCCCACGGTCAATTGCCGCAGGCGGGTTTCTGCCCCTTCAAACACAATAATGCGATCAGGTCCAGTGCTGACAATTTCCTCAATGGGCAACTCGTAGGTGCTGATCAGTTGGGCCGGAATCCAAGGGAAGCCAATGGAAGCCAAAATCAGATCCGTAATGTCACCCGTTTCTGGATCAAACTTAAAGCCCCGTACCTTACCCAGCACTTCGCCGGTTTCCGTCACAATCTCACTATCAATCAGTGTGCTGTAGTTGTAGGTATTAAGAGCCTCGGTGACATCATCATCGTGCTCAACGAGAATGACATCGCCAATTTGGCGAATACTGTCGAGAAGAATGTAGCGTTGCTCCCCGGTAAAGAGGGTATTGCGTACCCCCAAGGCCACCACTTGCCGCTGGTCGATATCGACCCAAACTTGATTAATGACGCCTAACTTCCGACCAGTATCACGGGTAATTACCTGTGTACCGATCAAATCTGCCCGTTGCAGCAACTGCGTCGATATGGTCATGCCTTTGTGTATCCCAATGAATCTTAGTAATACTATAGCGGCGAATACCAATGGTACGCCAAAGGCGATCGCAGGAGTAATCAGTTCCCCAGTGCAATCGGTGCTTCTAGGCTAGCGCATTTTTGCCCCACGGCTCAGTTGAGCTAGCCTATTCCCCAAGAATGGACTGGGTGAGGCTCATCACAGGTTGCATTAAAGGTGCTTCCTCGCTAGAGAGAGCTTGATTGACCACCTGAGGCAGGACTTGGTACGTTACCTGCGCTGCCTTCTCATCCCTGAAGGCTTTAATAATCGTGCGGTACCACAGCAAAAAACCCTCCCGCAGGGCATTCAAATCCCCAAATAACATCGCGGTTGCCCCTAGGCGAAGTACATGCCGGCGATCGCGCCGACACACGGCTGAATAGTCTTGATTGCCCTTACGGAAAATGTAGGGATTTCTAGCTCGCAGTTGCCGCTCTACTTCATCAAGGATTTTCTCCTCGGCATCCCGGATTTTTTCATAGGCACTAATGCGCTGCTCTACTGTGGCTAGATAATTTTTCAGAAACTCCAGCTCCTGGGCACTGGCATAGCGACCATCCGTCTCAAGGCTGAGCTTTTCCAGTTGACGTAGCATCTTTGGGCACCCAGTTCTAAACTTAACTTAATATTGCTAGTTATTGCGATTATTGTGCCAAAATCGAACTGCTGAGAGCAAGGACAGGCTCCATGACCTGTTGCTCTTGCGGCGTGAGTAGTTGTTTCATCAAACTTGGCAAGTACTTGCCGTAGGTGGAAGAGGAGGTCTGTTCGTAGTTAAAGGATTTGACAATGGTGCGGTACCAGAGCAGGAAGTTATCCCGTAGCAAATCCAACTCGGAAAAGAGCATTGCCGCAGCGCACAGGCGAATTGTATCCACCAAGTCACGACGGCAGATTTCCGAGCGCTCGCCATTGACGAAATGGAAACAGCGGGGATTTTCTGCCTTTTGCATAGATTGAATTTTATCCGCCATCATTTCCGCCTCAGCACGGATTTTTTCGTAGGCACTGATGCGAATCTCCACCGAAGCCAGATAATCCTGCAGAAAATTTAACTCCTCAGGACGGGCATAGCGACCATCGGCCACAACGGTTAGGTGATTCAACTGACGGAACATAGGGCAACCCTCGCTAGAAAATAAATGAACGCACTCTCCTATCGCCTATCGTTTCACCAGCTCCCCTTGGCGCAGGCGTTTTTCAATATCCCGTGCCGTAGCTCCTTCGTTTTGCCAGAAGGCAGCAGCATCAATGCGATCCTGTTTACCGACAAGGAACTTACAGTAGGTTTCCCCCATGGCGTAGCACTGCAGCTCAATGCAACCCAGGGGCTTTTGAATCAATCCCGAAAAGAAGCCCGCAAATAGACCAGCATAGATATAGCAGACCGGTTTGCCCACATCCCCCAGGGTGCGTGCTACCACGGAGTCAAAGATATTGATGAACATAAAACCATTCTTTTGCTCCGTGAGATCCACTTCCCAGTTCCCCCAACCTAGGGTTGTAAAGGGCCACCACCAAGCCTCTAGAATAAATGTTAAAGTGGCCTTCCGTAGCTCCCGCTGGTACTCCTGCTCAAAGTGTTGCTTAAAGACAACTGCATCGCGCTTGCCCCACTCTTCGCCAATTTTGTACATGACGAGGGTAGCGGCAGCGCCAACTTCCTCTTCGAGACCTTCCACTAGACCAATAACGAAGTCTTCTGTTGCTAAGGTAATCCGCTGATCATACCAGTCGGTAATGCTGCCCCGTTGGCTATCAAATTGGAGATAGTCCCGCAGGCTATAGTGATTGGTGCGGCTTGGATGGATTTGGTGTAACTGATGCTGATAGCCCTGACCAGTCGTCATAGCATTAGCACTTCCAGCAGGTCGAGACGGCGTGACAGAAACCATAGATCAGCGAATTGCCCCCTATTGTGCTTTAACGTAACGTTAGGTACTAAGCAGCCACATTTTTTAGGCTAAAAGATTTTTCAGAATCGTGACTCCGTACTCCCACTGATTTTTGTCTAACGACACATTTCTATAAGTTCTGTTTCATTGATGCAGGGGATGCCCAATTCTTGAGCACGTCGCAATTTACTCCCTGCTTTTTCGCCCACCACCAGATAATCCGTTTGCCGACTTACACTCTCACTCACTTGGCCGCCGTGCTTTTGGATCAGGGCTTTTGCTTGCTCACGGGTGAGGGTGGCTAGGGTGCCGGTAATCACAAAGCGTTTGCCATCGAGGGATTTCTCTGTAGTCGGGGTAGTTGGCGCAGGCGGAAGTGCTGCAGCCAGTTGCAGTCCCAACCCCTTCAGATCAGCAATTAGAGCCTGGTGATCAGGGTCTTGGAACCACTCCTGAATCGCTTGGGCAATTTCCTCACCAATGCCATAGACCCCACACAGATCAGCGACGGTGGCCGTGGCTAGTTCCTCAACAGACTTGAATCGAGCGGCCAGCATTTGGGCATTGACACTCCCCACATGGCGAATGCCTAAGCCATAGAGCACCGTGCACGGTTGTTGTTTCGAGTCGGCGATCGCCTGCAACAATTTATCAGCGGACTTTTGACCCATGCGCTCGAGGCTCAACAGTTGTGCTGCCGTCAGACGATAGAGATCCGCAGGGGTGCGCACCAATTCCTTCGTCACCAATTGCTGTACCAGCTTTTCCCCTAAGCCTTGAATATCCAGGGCATCCCGACTTGCCCAGTGCAGGATCTGGCCCCGCACGATCGCTGGACACCGAGGATTGACACAGCGACTCACCGCCTCATTGGCAGGACGCACAACTGGCTGGTGGCATTCGGGACAAGCAGTGGGCATTGTAAAGGGTTGAGCCGTTGGCGGTCGCAATTCAGGAAACACCCGCACAATCTCTGGAATGATTTCCCCTGCTTTGTGGATCACGACCTTATCGCCAATGTGCAAATCCAATTCAGTAATGTAGTCTGCATTGTGCAACGTTGCCCGTGATACAGTAGTACCTGCTAATTGCACCGGCACCAGTTCAGCCACGGGAGTAAGGGCCCCTGTGCGTCCCACCTGAACCGTAATTCCCAGCACATCCGTAATAGCCTGCTCCGGTTCGTACTTCCAAGCAATAGAACCTCGGGGAAACTTTTGCGTAAACCCAAGGGCCTGTTGCAGCTCTAAGTCATTGAGCTTGACCACAATGCCATCGGTCAGATAGGGCAGTTGATGGCGTGCGGTTTGCCAGTAATCATAGTAGGCTTTCACGGCCTCTAGGTCAGGGCAGTCGGCATTGTGGGGATTGACCCGAAAGCCAAGGTGTTGCAGCGCATAGAGCACTTGCCGCTGCGATTGAGGTTCCCCTGCTTGGTTCTCCCCCAAGGGAACGCTACCCCCTTCAGGCAAATGCAGGGCATAGGCAAAGAAGTCTAATTGGCGTTGGGCAACAATGCGGGGGTCCAGTTGACGCAGGGTACCGGCTGCGGCATTGCGGGGATTGGCAAAGGGGGACTCCCCCTGGGCTTGGCGTTCTTGGTTTAGTTGATGGAATCGCTCCAAAGGCAAAAAGGCTTCCCCGCGAACTTCAACGACAGGGGGTGGATTTTCAAGGGCTAATCGCAGGGGAATGGTGCGAATTGTGCGCACATTGCTGGTAATATCCTCACCGCGTTGGCCATCGCCCCGCGTTGCTCCCCGCACAAGTAAACCGTTTTCATAGCTTAAGGCAAGAGCCACACCATCCATTTTGAGTTCGCAGACATATTCGGCTGGGGGGAGTGGTTCCTCTTGCCGTAGGGTGCGCCAATAGCGCTGCCAGCGTTCCTGCCACGCCACCATATCGGCAAAGGTAAAGGCATTTTCAAGGCTATAGAGGGGAATGCGATGGCTGACACTCTCGAATTGACTGACAGGCGCTTCACCGATCCGTTGGGTAGGACTGTCGGGGGTAATGTACTCGGGATGAGCGGCCTCTAGTTCCTGAAGCTCCCGATAGAGTTGGTCATAGACCTCATCTTCCATGATCGGCTGATCCAGGGCGTAGTAGGCGTAGCTCGCACGCTGAAGCAGGCGCCGCAGTTGTTGAATCCGTTCAGCTGGGGGTTCCTTCAAGACCATTTGCCCTATGAATCTGTACTATTCCTGGCGCGTGGCTTGGCCACATGGGGCAGTCCCCAGCCCAGTTTTTGTTGCAGCACATGGAAGAATTCTGGCGCCCGCAGGCGAATAAAGCGGGCACGGTAGGGGGCACGTTGCACAAAAACCTGATCCTCTGGCTGAATGTAGCAACCTGCATTGCCATCCACCACAAGAATCAGATGCTTGAAGGGGTTCGCTGGATAGATCCACACCGGTTCGCTGTTGGAAAAGACAAGGGCACGGGAGGCTAAAGAGTGCGGACAAATGGGCACTAATTGCAAAGCTGCCACGCCGGGGGTAATCACGGGACCCCCTGCCGAGAGGGCATAGGCCGTAGAACCCGTGGGGGTAGAGAGAATCAGACCATCGGCAGCAATATCAACGCGGGCATGGGCACCCACATCCACTTCAAAGTGGCACATTCCCGTCAGGGGTTCTTTGTGGATCACCATTTCATTGAGGGAGAGGGCTTCCCAAATGACGGTTTGATCCCGCAGGACTTGAACCGTGAGCATTGTGCGATCTTCAATCGTGTAGTCGCCGCGTAGCACTTGATCCAGGGCCGGTTCTAGATCGGCCACGTAGCCTTCGGTGAGAAAACCCAAGTGTCCAGTGTTGATGGTGAGCAGGGGAATCTCGCAGGGAGCCAACTGCCGAAAGGCAGAAAGCACAGTGCCATCGCCGCCAAGAACAACCGCAAAGGCCATGGAAGCATCAAAGCCGGGGGGCACCAGTTGATCAATAGGGGTATGGCAGACGGGACTATCGGGACGGGAATAGCCAAGAATGCCACCAATTCCCGTAGCCATGTGTACTTCCCAGTCCTGAAGTTCTAAGATTCGGCGGACATGGGCAGCCAACTCGACTGCGAGGGGTTTGCCTTCGTTGTAGATGATCCCCGCCTTCACAGCAACTCCTAGGGGGTGGACTTAAAGGGACTGCGTTTTTTGCGTCCAGATTTTTTCTGTTTGGCTTTTTCGTAATCCAATTCTTTGAGTTTACGCAGAATTCGGGTGAAATAGTCCTGTAAATAGTCCTCAAGGGTCAGGGTTTCCTTGGGATCGAGATCAAAGGTGCGATAGACGTCCTCCATCGGGGCATCGAAAACTTGACCACTGGCAATCACTTCCGTAAAGGCTAGGCGATCGCTAATGTTCCATGTCCACTGAAACCACTGGGTGGCCTGCCGTGCCGCTCGCAAGACGCCAATGGGCAAGCGGGTAATTTTTGCCTGCTGTCCTGAGAGGTGTTCACACAGCTTAATAATTTCATCCGCTGTCCAAGCGCGGGTGCCCGCCAAGTCAAAGGTTTTGCCATAGGTGGCAGGCCGATCAATGGCGCGCACTGCAAATTTGGCCACGTCCTGAGTATCCATGTAGGCAATGGCGGTGGACTCTCCCAAAACCCAAATGGATTGATTTTCCAGAATCGGGATCGCATATTGGCCAATTAAGCCCTGAAAGAAACCGCAGGGACGCAGAATCGTGTAGTTTAGCCCCGATTCGCGCAAGAAGTCTTCGGTACAGTGTTTGATTTGCATCAGCGGCACCTGGGGATAATCCTGCGCCCTCATAATTGAGAAAAAGATCAGGTGTTCAATATCAGCGGCTTGGGCAGCCTGAATCAAGTTGACTTTGCCTTGCCAGTCCACTGCTGCAATGGTCAGCGTATCGGTGGGACGAGTGGCAGAGGCATCAATGACTACTGAGGGTTTGGCGTACTTCAGTGCTTCAAGAATACTGTCGGCGGCACAGAGGTTTCCCTGAAGAATCGTGGCGCCCCACTCCCGCAGAAACGTGGCTTTGGCTGGACTGCGGACAAAACAATACACATGATGTCCTTCATCGAGGGCACGGCGCACAATTTGCCGCCCTAGGGTACCCGTACCGCCAACAATAAAAACGTTCATGAAAAACTCTAGTCATAAATCTTAACTTTTGTAATACTTTATCAGAATTCCCGACAGAGGCGATCGCCCTTGGGGATCATTCTCCCTTGAGCAAACGAAGACGGATTAAGGGGCAAAGTCTTCACAGTGGAGCGTTTCCCATGTTTTGCGCCCCGTTACGGGATTGGTGCCACTGGCAACCTTGCAGAGTTTGCGTTGGGCGTCTTCCCGCAGTTCTACATCGGTAAAGTCAGCACCGGTGATAATGGCATCGTCAAAGTTGGTATTAAAGGCAAAGGCGCCCTCAAGAATGGCATTGGTGAGGTTGGCCTTAGTCAGCCGCGCCGTGTCCAATGTAGCGTAGCGCAGATCAGCACCTTCGAGGTTAGCTGTTTCCATGTTGGCACCAAAGAAGCTCACCCCCTGGAGATTGGTGTGGCTGAGGTTGCTGTGGAAGAGATTCGCTTTGGTGAATTCCGACCCCCGCAGATCCCGTCCGGAAAAGTCCATATTGATCAGGGCTTCTTTCGTATAATCTTCGGCGATCGCTCCTGTGGGGGTGAGCAAAATCCACAGGATGGCCAATAGCAGTGCTACAGACCAGCGCCAGTAGCGGCTAATCGTGGTCATGACAGCCGAGGATAAGAGTAGCATAGGCAACACTAGAGCTAATGCGAAGTGTCTATTGTTTAGATTATCAGTATGGAGATTTCTAAGGCGGACTGGGTACGCAATACCTTTATTGATGATGGCTATGCCAGGGGCTACTTTCTCATGGGGAGGAACAATCACCTGGGGTGGTACACCAGCCGCCAACGAGCCCTAATTCCCTTGGATGAGCGGTTTCGCTATCCCACCTCACTGCGACGGGTGCTCAATCAAAATCGCTTTCAAGTGGCGATTAACCGAGATTTTCGTGCTGTGGTTGAGGGGTGCGCCGATCGCCCGATAACATGGATGACGCCCCGTCTCAAGGAAGTGTACCATCTGCTTTACGCCACGGGTTGGGCGGTGAGTTTTGAAACGTGGCAGGGGAATGAACTCGCAGGGGGTATTCTCGGTATTGTTATTGGCGGTGCATTTATTGGCGAGTCCATGTTCTATCGCATCCCCGACGGCTCAAAAGTGGCGATGGTAAAACTGGTGGAACATCTGCGGCAGCGGGGCTTTTTACTGTTTGATGCTCAACTGCAAAATCCTCATCTTGAGCGCTTTGGGGCATATGTTGTCAGCGCTAGCAAGTATCGGCAGCTATTGGCACAGGCCATTCGTAAGCCCTGTCAATTTCTCTAATGCTTTGAGGCAAGTGCCTGCCTCAGAAATCTATCAAAAACAATTAATCTTTTTTAAACTAAAGTTAATTATAAATTACTCATCAAGGGGGGCATTTTGTGAGTTTTTTTAAAATTTTTGACGAGAAAAGCTCCACTGCTAAACTCTCATCTAAGAAGTATTCCTCTCAAAAAGATGATAACTCTGCGTCGGCAAAAGCCCCTTCTTTTTTTGCTGCTTTCTCTGGTCAGCGGTCTGATTGTCAGCTTTGCTCCATCCCCTGTCCAGGCCTACGTGAATTTCCCGGCCTTGCCGGATACCTATGTTAACGATCTGGCGCAGGTTTTAGATGACTCCCAGCGAGAGCAGGTGCGTTCGCAACTTCAGACCTTTCATCAGCGCACCAATCAACAGGTACTTCTAGTCACTATTAATTCCTATCGGGAGCACAGCAACCAACACGCCAGTTTCGAGGCGTTTGCGATGGAGTTGTTTAATCATCGAGGGGTGGGTAGCCGTTGGCGCAACGATGGTGTGATGCTCTTAGTGGCTCCGGGCGATCGCAAAGTGCGCATTCAATTGGGCAGTGCCTACGGCAGGGATTGGAATTCCCGTATGCAAGCAGTGATTGACAACTACATGCTGCCGGATTTTCGTCGTGGCCAATTGGCGCAGGGGATCATCAACGGTGTGGGCGCCTTACTCAATACATTGCAGACCGACGGGCTAACAAATGCCGCTAGCGGTGTTCCGGCAATTGACCTGTCCAGTTTTCTTAAGTCTTTTTCTGTTCCCCTTCTGCTGCTGTTTATTGGAACTTTCTGCTTTCTTTATCCGATCTTAAGCTTAAGGCTTTTTTTCAAAATTTTCGCGTTCAACTCTGTGCAATCAGGCGATCGCTCTCGCTCCTCCTATCACAATGACGACGATGATCGCTACCACACTTACACCAGCGATGACACTTACTCCAGCTATGAGGGAGTGACAGTTCCTCGAGTAGTAGTGATGAAGGCGGGCGCTCCTCTGGCGGTGGTGCCGAGGGCAGTTGGTAAACTAATTGCCCCCTACTAGAAATGGCGATCAAGATGCTAAAATAGCGTCGTTCCGTAGCACATGAGAGACGCTCTTGACGCAGGCGACAAATCTTCCGGGCATTGATTCCCCCCAAATTGATGAGTTCTTGCAGGAATTAGCGACAATCCAAGACTCTGGCCCTAAACGGATTGCGCTCCTTGGCTCGCGTCATGTCCCCATTACCCATCAGCACCTTATTGAAATGATGAGCTATGCCCTTGTGCTGGCTGGGAATCGCCTGATGACCTCAGGTGCGGTTGGAACCAATGCGGCGGCGATTCGGGGGGCAATGCGGGCAGACCCCAATTTGTTGACGGTGATCTTGCCCCAAAGTCTAGAACGCCAGCCTCGGGAATCCCGCCAACAGCTGGATAAGGTGATGCACTTGGTGGAGAAACCTGAAAATGATCACCTCCCCCTTGCAGAAGCCAGCTCCCTCTGCAATCAGGAGATTATTTCCCGCTGTCAGCAACTGATTTGCTTTGCTTTCCACGATAGCCACACACTACTGCAAACCTGTGAACTAGCGGAAGAGCAGCACAAGGTGGTCACGCTCTTTTACTTTGATTAACTTTGATTAACTAAGGACGGTTTTCCCGACCTAGGGCAATTGCGTCCCTATGCCAGAATAGGGGCAGGATTCAAGGTTGATACTCCATGAGCGGCTTCTACAACTGGTATCGGAAGCTGTTGCGGCATCCTAAGTATCGCTGGTTCATCATTGCCGCGAGCTTGATCTATTTGCTGAGTCCTCTGGATATTTCCCCAGATTTAGTGCCGATCGTTGGCCAGCTGGATGATGTCACGGTTCTGGTCATCCTTGCCAGTGAGCTAACGCAATTGTTGGTGGAGCGCATTAAAAGCCGGCGATCGCCCAACATCACCACAACAGTAGATGTGGAAGCAGAACAGGTTTAAGGATCAATCCCGCGATCGCAAGTCACTGCCGACAGAGCGCAGCAGCCAGCGGTTTTGCACATAGCTGCGGACACCGCTAATCAGTGCCGCCGCCATCAGTAGACCAATGGCGGGCATAAAGAGGGGTTGCCATAGACGCAGCCAGAGATCAAACCCCAAGGGAAGCTCAAAGGACCGACCAGCCAGGGCAATCACAAACCAGCCAAAACTGGCCAGCACAAAGAAGGTATCGGCGACCAACAGCCAATTGATCATATCCCGCAGCCGTACCATGATTACCCCCCCAGTACCCATTGTTTGACACGGGCAAGGCTCTCCCAATCGGGTTTGCGCTTCAGGCCGTCGGCAAAGTTATCGATGACCTCTTGGCGCAGCTCAGCCACAGCGGCAACAACGGTTTGCGCCAATTCAATGTGGGGACGAACGCCCTTTTGTCCGGTTTCTAGCATTGCCACCGCCAGGTTAATGCGCGCTTGCGGGTCTTCGGGGTTGAGCTTGACCGCTTTTTGGGCAGCCTTTAGGGCAGATTGGGGCTTGTCATCCAGAAGGTAGAGCCACGCCAAGCACGTCCAAGCGGCGCTACTTTTTTGAGCACGCTGGCAAATCTCTTTGAAACTGGGAATTAACTCTGAGGCAGGTGCTCCTTCTTTGTAGCGGGCGATCGCTGCCTCAAATTGACGTTCAACGTCGCTCACAAACTGAGATGGGGTCAAGGGCAGGACTCCTTAGGCAGAAAATGAGGTACCACAGCCACAGGTTTGGGTGGCATTGGGATTCATAAACTTAAAGCCACCACCAATAAGGGCGTTGCTGTAGTCCAACACCAAGCCATAGATGTAGAGCATACTCTTGGGATCGGAGACCACCTTGAAGCCATCATAGTCAAAGACTTCATCATCGGCACGAATATTGGCGGGGTCTTCAAAGTCCATCGTGTAGGACATCCCTGAGCAGCCACCCCCCTTGACGCCCACCCGCAAACACAGGTCTTTACCGTGTTTATCGCGGAGCTCAAGCACATGCTTGAGGGCAGCTTCGGTCATCATGATTCCCCTAGCGGGTTGTGTGGCCTGTGTCATCACCCACTCCTAAAAGACTCCAAACTTTATCGTAGCAAGTTCAGCGGTGGGTCACCATCTCGTGGGCACGCTTGAAGGCTTCGTCAAGTACCTCCGAGAGGGTGGGATGAGTGTGGACATTGAAGGCCAAGTGGCTCACCGTCTGGCGATCGCGAATGGCATTAGCCGCCTCTTGAATTAAATCCGAGGCATGGAGACCAAAGATATGCGCCCCCAGTAGCTCGCCAGTATCAGCGCGGAAGATCACCTTGGCTAGGCCATCGGTTTCGGTTTCCGCCAGGGCCTTGGAGTTGCCCTTGAAGTAGGTGCGTGCCACCTGCACCTCAAAGCCTTCTTTTTCCCCTAGCTCACGGGCTTGGGGTTCCGTCAAGCCGACAAAGCTCATTTCTGGGTGGGTAAAGGCCGCCGCAGGAATACTGCGATAGTCCACTTGGCGAGGCCGTCCGACAATTGTTTCAACAACGGCAATCCCCTGTGCCGAAGCGGCGTGGGCCAGCATCATTTTCCCCGTGGCATCACCGATCGCCCACAAATGGGGGACGGGTTTCCCTTTTTTCGTTACTGCCAAATACTCATTGACGGGGATAAAGCCACGCTTATCGGTGGTCACACCCACACTCTCTAGGCCAATGTCTTGGGTAGCGGGAATGCGACCGGTGGCCACAAGGCAGGCATCCACTTCGAGGACATCCACGACTTCTTGTGTTTTCGCATCTGCGAGTTCAATAACCACCGGGCTACCGGGGATGACACGCTTGGCTAGGGTGCCGCTGTAGGTTTCAATATCGCGCGCCGCAATCAAAATCCGCTGTGCCTGTTTGGCAATATCTGGATCAAAGGTGGGCATCAGTTGATCTAGGGCCTCAATCATTGTCACTTCGCTGCCGAGGGCCGTGTAAATATCGGCAAATTCTAGACCAATGTAGCCGCTGCCAATAATGGCCACCCACTGCGGCAACCAATCCAGCTTAATGGCATCGTCACTGGTATAAACCGTCTTACCATCTACCTCCACACCGGGGGGCACCCAAGGCACTGATCCCGTAGCAATGATAATGTCCTTGGCGGTTACGATTTTTTCCCCTGTGGGCGTGGTGATGCTCACTTTTTGGGAACCGGCTACTTTCCCTCGGCCAATGAGCGTATCCACACCGAGACGCTTGAGACTATTGGTGAGATCACTGCGGATCTTTTGAACTAAGTTGGCGGCATGGGCAGCGACGCCGGCGCGATCCACATTTACCTGCCCCAGTTGAATCCCCAAGGCTTGCCAGTGGCTGGCTTGGCGTAGTTCCCGTACCCGTCCGGCTGCCGCCAGGAGTGCCTTTGAGGGAATGCAACCGCGATTGACGCAGGTGCCCCCCATGTCTGCTGCTTCCACTATTGCTGTTTTTAGTCCAACACTGACGGCATGGAGAGCAGCCCCATGCCCCCCGACACCAGCACCAATAATGATGAGATCGTAGTCAAAGCTCAAGGACGCTTCTCCCCAACTGCATTCCCTTAGCTTATCAAAGGGCGTCCCCCCTGAGAACTTAGGCCTTTTGGCTATAGGCAGTTAGGGGTTCTTTGATCCAGCGAATATAGAGATGTTTGAATGTGGATTTGAGAACGCGGGGGGCGCCAAAGTCAATGGGCATCATTTGCTGCGGCAGTTGCCAATCGCGAATTGTTAATTCGTGGGGCTGTGCCAAGGGAAACTCAATCTCACTAAGTTCGTAGTTGTAGCCGAGGGCGGTGGCAGCGCGTTGGGTGGGAATGCGCTCAGGGTCAACATTCAGGATAGCCACAAAGGCGCGATCGAGGGCAAAAACGTCGCGACTGGCACCCAAAACATGCAGTGGTCGTGGCGTTCCACCACTGGGGCCATTGCCTTCATGGCCAATAATGCCATCCATAATTGTGAGGTCGGGGGCGATCGCCCGCGCCGTTTCCACGAGCATACGGCCAAAGCGATCGGCATCCTTACCCGCTTCCATGTGCCACCATGCCTTCATTTTGCCCGGGACACAGCCAAAGAGATTCTTCACCCCGAGGGTGAGGGTCAGTTGCACGTGGGATTTGACCTTGGGCAGGTTAATGACGACATCGGCGGCCATCGCTTCTTTGCTTAGGCGCAGGTGAGCAAATTCGGGATTGTCGGTGGCGTAGCGATCGCCATGGAATTCAATGACGGGCAAATTTAATTCTTGAATATAGGGCAGGTAGCCATTGCTGCGGGCGACCCCCAATGCGGAGCCAAAGGCGGGTCCATCCCCTAGAAAAGGTCTGCCACCGGCGGCTTGCACCATTTTGGCGACGCAATAGACCAGTTCAGGACGGGTAACACATTCCTGCTTTGGCCGTGCCCCCGTGAGTAAGTTGGGCTTGAGGAGCACGCGATCGCCCGGTTGAACAATTGCCGCCATTCCCCCCAAGGGCGCTAGGAGTTCCTCAAGGGAGGCACTGAGATGGTCAAGGTCATAGGAGGTTGCTCGCAGTAAGCTCACACGTGGCATTAGAGGTTCCTCATGGCTTGGCAGTCTTTCCCCACAGTGTGCCACAAAGCATCATAGAGAGACATCCTGTAGCCACCCCCCCGACCCACCTCAATCCCCAGGTGAAAATGAAAAAATAGCCAGAAAATACGATAAGGAGGATAGATGCCCCCCAGGGAGCGATCGCGAATGCCCCAAGGCCTTGAATCAGAATTTCGGCAGCAGGTGGATCGCCTGCATCGCTTGACCGTTGTCATGCGCTGGAGTGTGGTGCTCTTTCTTTGGCTGACTGTCGGCACATGGAGTCTTTGGGGCTTCCGTTATGAAATGAGCCTCATGCGTGAGCATTTTACGTGGGCAGCGCTGCGCTATGGCATTCTTTTCAATCGGCTGCCGGCGATCGGTTTGGCCCTGTGTATTGGCACGACCCTGAGCGTTCTGTACTGGCAGACCCGCAACATTTTCTGGGGCAGATCCCCGCGGTGGCAGCAACGTCTAGAAAAACAAGTCTTGCGCATTCGTCAGCAGGGGCAACGTCATCCCCTATGGCATTGGGTGTGTCGGCAGTAGCAGCGCTGCAAGGGGCGCTGGCACCGGGAAAATAATGAGCAATAGCAACACCAGTGCCATCAGGCCAAGGGCATCGCGCCAGTTGTCCAATTCACTGACATCATTGAGGGCAGGTTCATCAAAAGCGGGCATAAAGAACAGGATCAGTGCCCAAACAAAGAGCCACGGTTGAATAAACGAGAGAATCAGCACCAGTAAACGGCTAACTTGGCCAATGACTGCCCCCGTTCGATGGCCGTAGATTGCATGAACAATGTGACCTCCATCCAATTGACCCACAGGCATCAGGTTCAAAGCCGTCACTACCAAACCCAGCACCCCCGCCACTGCCATCGGATGCAGGTGTAGCGCACTGTTACTCTTGAGGGTGGCGCCAAAAATGGCTTTAGCAATCAGGGCCAAGAGAATCGAAATACGTGGACTCAACACTTGGGGATTGAGGGACTGCTCCGAAGCATTGGCAGGCAGTTGCACCACCTCGGACTGCTGTAACCCCCAAACTAGAATTGGTAGCGTCACGATCAACCCAGCAATAGGACCCGCAATACTAATGTCGAAGAGGGCACGGCGATGGGGAACAGGCGATCTCATCTGGATAAAGGCCCCCAGTGTGCCCATGGCAAAGGGCAGAGGAATAAAGTAGGGCAGCGTTGCCTTCACGCCGTAATACCATGCAGTGGCAAAGTGTCCCAGTTCATGGATGCCCAAAATCAACAGCAGACTCACGCTGTAGGGCAACCCCTGCCAGAGCAAACTGGGATTGAGCCGCAGTTCCGCCGCTGTCAGATCAGGCGCCACAAGTGCCAAGCCAGCAACGGTGGTGGTGAGAAAGGTTAAGGCCAGAAGGCCAAGGCTGAGACCAGGACGAAAAAGCTGTTGGGGCTGGGGCAGGCGATCGCGGGGAATCAGGGCAAAAAAAGGCTTATTACTCAAACCCATTTGAAACATGACCAGAAAGCGATCGCCAAAGCGTTGGGCAATATTGCGCTCCACTGTTTCATAGACTTGGTTGGCATCACCGCGCATTTGCCCACGGCAGATCACCGCCTGTGGACGATACTCAATTTGCTGCAGATAGTACATTCCCCAAGGGAAACAGCTCTGCAATTGCGTTTCTTCCTCCTGATTGAGGAGCTTGCCATTGTCCGTCAGTGGTGGTGGCGGGGGTGTGGGTGGCGCAGCCGGTAAGAAGGACTGGCCTCGGCGCAAGAGCACAAGGTAGAGCACCGAACTGGTGACAAAGATCAGGATCAGCCATCCCGAAGGTACAGGTGTATTCCCCAACAGCAGCAGCCAACCTGCAATAAAAAAGGCCGGCAACATCAGCACTAGCCACAGGAGCCACCAAGGGGTTTGACTGACACGGGCAGCACTCTGGCGGACAATAAAGACCAAGATTAAACCCAATACAATAAGGGAAATCCATGTCATGATTTGGATACCTGTGGCTCAACAACAGAAACTGCCCCGCCTTGTATTACCGAGGGTCTATGGGTTTCCACCCAACCGCGAGACACTGGGAGGTACTGCTTATCTCATTGTAGAAAATGATGGCAATACCCTTATTGATGCGCCCTTTTGGACAGACACAACTCAGGATTGGCTCAGGGCCCAGGGGGGCGTTCAGCGCCTTATCCTTACCCATCGCGGGGCGATCGCCCGCGTCAGGGAAATTCAGCACACCTTCAACTGCGAAGTGATCATCCATGAGCAGGAGGCGTATCTGCTGCCCCAAGTGACGGTAACCCCGTTTAACCACCATCTAGCTATCGGTGAAACCCTCGAAATTCTCTGGACACCTGGTCACTCCCCCGGCAGTGCCTGTGTCTATTGGTCTTGCCAAGGGGGCGTTCTCTTTACAGGTCGTCACCTACTCCCTACCCCTACGGGAGAACTCGCACCGATTAAAACGGCTACCACCTTCCACTGGCCCCGTCAACTGCGCAGCGTTGAAGCATTAAAAGCCTTCTGTCGGCAGAAGTGCTTAAGTTATCTGTGTCCGGGGGCAAATATAGGTTTTCTGCGGGGGACGCTGGCGATCGCCAACGCCCAAGCCGTCCTGCAAGGACTCTCAGTTGATAACCTTCTTTCTAACAAATTTTAATGTTTTCTTAATTTCCTCTCCAGAGTAATTTTCAGCACCCCGGGTTCGGAAATAGGAACTGGGAGAGATCGTTAAACCCCACTTGTATCAAGACTTCCATGCTCTATAGTGAAGGTAGCCAGAGGGAATCAGCCCAAGTCACCAGCAAAAGCAGTACAAGCAAATTTGGTTGTTGGTGCTGTTCTCTCTGTCAACCATCCCGTGGGCAATCTAAAACCTTAAGGAGTACAGGAGGATAAGCGTATGGCACTCGTTCGTTGGGAACCGTTCCGCGAAATTGATGCAATTCAACGCCAAATGAACCGTCTATTCGATGAATTGATTCCCTTGACGGAGCGGCGCAGTGATCTTAGTTTTCTGCCCGCCGCAGAACTGGAAGAAACCCCTGAAGCCCTTTTCTTGAAAGTAGAGCTTCCGGGGATGGATCCCAAAGACATTGACGTTCAAGTTACAGCTGAAGCGGTTTCCATTAGTGGCGAACGCAAATCTGAAACCAAAACTGAAACAGAGGGCATGAAACGTACAGAATTCCGCTATGGCAAATTCCAACGGGTCATTCCTCTGCCAGTTCGGATTCAAAACACCGATGTCAAAGCCGAATACAAAGATGGTATCCTGCGCCTGACCCTGCCGAAAGCGGAAGAAGAGAAAAACCGCGTCGTCAAAGTGAGCCTTGCCTAATCCGCCCCTTTGAGGCCGAACAGTCAAGGTTGTTGAACAAATGATGACGATCCCCCAGCAATGGGGGATTTTTTTGAGCGTCAGTGAATGGCAGAAAAAATTATGAAGCTAAAGCCACCTCAACCAGTTGTTGCAATTCACCACTTTGGTATAGCTCAATGAGAATATCGGAGCCACCAATAAACTCGCCGTTGATAAACACTTGGGGAATCGTTGGCCAGTTGGAATACTCCTTAATCCCTTGACGAATCTCAAAATCCTCAAGGACATCCACTGTTTCATAGGGGACGCCGAGGGCATTCAAAATTTGCACCGCATTGTTAGAAAAACCGCATTGGGGCATCAGCTTGCTCCCCTTCATGAAAACAATGATCTTGTTGCTCTTGACAAGGTTATCAATTTTGGCATGGAGTTCGGGTGTCATCGTTCGCTTTCCCTCTTAAGTTGACAAGTTACAAAATTGCATTCTAAATCACTGACGTTGTGCCCATTGTTGGGGAGTATAGGTCTTCAGGGCAAGGGCGTGGAGTTCATTGCTGGCCATGAGATCCTTGAGGCTGCTATAGACCAATTGGTGCTGCTGCACCAGTCCCTTGCCCTCAAAGGCGGCGGAGACCACTACCGCTTCGTAATGATCGCCACCCCCCGTCAAATCCTGTACTTGAACAAAGGCATCGGGCAAGCTGGATTGAATTAAGGTGGTCAGTTGTTCAGGAGTAACCATAGATCATTATTTATTTTTGCTGGAGGCGACAACCCTCTGAGTCTATCTTTTTTAGTGTATCGCTAGATGTTAAGTTGTTGGGGTCTGAAGGGGCTGACACTGGCGAAGGGCACGCACCAATTCCTCAAGGTGAATAGGCTTGCTCACATAATCGTCCATGCCTGCATCGAGACAAAGCTGGCGATCGCTCTCCATGGCATTGGCGGTCATGGCAATAATTCGCGGACGGGGTTTCTTGAGCCCTTGAAACAGTTGAGTCACTTCTCGGGTAGCCGTAATGCCATCCATCTCCGGCATTTGCATATCCATCAAGATTACATCGTAGGGCTGCCGCTGCACCGCATCCAGGACCTCCAAGCCGTTGGCCGCAATATCACCGCGATAGCCCAACTTTTCCAAAATCCGCAACGCCACCATCTGGTTGACCTTGTTATCTTCAGCCACCAGAATGCGCAGGGGCGGTAATTCGGTTTTTAGCTGTTCAAAGGATGGCGCTGTGGCTGGTTTGGAGGATACGGCTTTCTGCTTTTCGCAAAATAAATTATTCAGGGCATTGTACAGTGTCGATTGTTTCACGGGCTTGCTGATCAGGCTAGAGAATAGGGTCTTCTCTGACTCCGTGAGGGTATTTCCCAAGGAAGTGAGAAGGATCAGGGGCAATTGACCGTAGGCTGTGCGAATTTGGCGAGCGAGGGCAAGCCCATCCATCTCAGGCATCTGTAGGTCTAGAATAGCTACATCCGGTACCCCTTGTTGTTGGAGAAGCGTAAGGGCACTGGCCCCACTATCGGCCACCAGGGGGTGCATGTTCCATTTTTTGGTTTGTAGCGCTAGAATTTGGCGATTGGTCGCATTATCGTCGACAATAAGAACGCGGCGGTTTGCAAGGTGGCAAGTGTCATTAACTGCCTCTGGTGCCGACTTCGGATTGAGCAAAAACCGCACCGTAAAGTAAAAAACTGATCCGCTCTCGGGTATTGGAATTGACTCATAGGCCGCCGGGGGTGTTCCGCCTACGGTGAGGGGTTCTCCCGCCTTTTTGCTTTCTACCCAAATTTGCCCCCCCATCCGCTCCACAAGGCGTTGGCAGATGACTAAACCTAGTCCAGTGCCGCCATACTGACGAGTGGTGGAGGCATCCACTTGGCTAAAGGGCTTGAAAAGGCGATTCATGCCGGCTGGAGAAATACCGATCCCTGTATCCTGAATGGCAAATAAGTAGGAGTAATATGAGGGCATAAATTCATACTGACTCATCGGTGTTGGCATTGCCTTCACGTAGAGTGTGACATTGCCTTTTTGGGTAAACTTGATGGCATTGCCGATGAGATTGACAAGTACCTGTCGCAGCCGTCCCATATCGCCAATGACAGTGCAGGGCACCCCTGCATCAATGTCGGCAGCAAGTTCCACCTCACGTTCGGCGGCACGACTTGCCAATAGATCGAGGACTTCTTCAACGCAAGTGCACAGATTAAAGGGATAGCTCTCCAGCTCCAACTTACCCGACTCAATTTTCGAGAAATCGAGAATATCGTTGATTACCGCCAGCAGAGCATCCCCACTGAGGCGAATGGTATTGACAAACTCCTGTTGTTGGGGATTGAGGGGGGTGTCGAGCAGCAGTCCGGTCAGACCAATGATGGCGTTCATGGGGGTGCGAATTTCATGGCTCATGGTGGCCAAAAACTCGCTCTTGGCACGGCTGGCTTCCTCGGCAGCTTGGCGCGCTGTTTCTAGGAGCTTTTGCTGCTCCATCATTTGGGAGATATCTTCCCAGGTACCGACAAAACTATCTGTGGCGCTGCTTTGCTGGAGGGGAATGATGCGGGCGTTAATCCAGTGACTGCTGCTATCGTGATGGACAATTCGAAATTTCTCATGGAAAGGTACTCTTTGCTGCTGGCATGTTGCCCAGGCTTTCAAGACGCGATCGCGATCCTCAGGATGGAGACGTTCTATCCACCGCTGTTGAGCTTCCTCTAGGCTGTGAACCTGCAACAGTTGCAGTAGCCTCTGGTTAAGAAACGTGGGTTGTCCTTGGGCATCCAGGGTAAAAATCCCCACAGGTGCCATTTCACTGACACTGCGAAAGCGGGCGTTACTGGTTTCCAGTAGCTTCTGTAAGCTCCGTTTGCGTTGGCGATCGCGGGCTATGAGTAGGACAGCTACGGCGGCCAAGAGACAGAGTGCAGTAAAGGAGAGCAAGAAGTCGCGATTTAAGCGCTCCAGGTATAACTCTATGGAGCTGTTGGGTACGAATCCAATCAACCACCAACGAATGTTACTTTGGAGGCGAGATGAATGCGCTGCGCTCTCAGCAGAGACAGAGTCCTCCTTCAACGGAGAAAAACTTTGATAGACAAATAAGCCATCGGCGCTAAACAGGCTGCCCCTCGACTGATGTTGCATTTGCTGCCACAGAAGGGGGTACTGCTGGCGGACAGTGAACTGCCGTCGCTCAGGAAAATGAAATCCCCACTGCTCGCGAATATCTTCCCCAAGAAGCCAATAGCCCTGATTGTTTGCGAGCAGGCACAACCCTCCTTGGGTGTTACATATCCCAAGCAGCGCCTCGAAAAGATGGTTGACTTGGTAACGGAGAAGGAGCACTCCCTTGCGTGTGGACTGGTGGTACAGAGGTACCCCCACATACACCACCGGCAACGGAAAACGCAGGCTTTCGGTCTCTATAATGTCCACAGGGGAGACAAACACTTGATCAGGAGCTAATTCCCGAAGGAGAGGCCAGTAGGGGGGAGTGGCTTGCAGCGGAGAGCGGGGGGTAATCTGGGGCATTGCCCTCCACTGAAAACGGATTCTGCCCCTGCTATCCAGCACATAAAGGAGATCGTAATACTTCTTAAAGTGATGCCACTGCTCCACTGTGTCCTGTGCTTCTTGATCTATGTCCTCCCTCTGTTCCCTAGCGGTGCTATCAACTAACTCGTGCCAGAGATGAAGGCTGGCCAACACCTTGAGATCATTTACAGTATCGCCGAAGGTATTCGCCAGCATCAAGTTAATATTCTCTAGTTTACTTTCTTGTTCTACTCGAAGCTCCTTGAGAAGCGCCTGCCGTTCGCTAAAGTAAAGTGGTGTCAAAAGAGCAGCTATTGCTGCGGTTGTCGGCAAAAGAAGCTGAAGGAGGGAGAGCAAAGGAAAGCGAAACATGAAGATTCTCACCCGCGGTGACGATTCTTTGAAGAGGAAACTGCCGATGCAACACTTATCAAAACAATTATCAAATAGTGTATCGTGGGGAATGAAGTGATGGTTGAGTTCCGATCGAGCGATGATTGAACCTTTACTATGTGGGATTGTTTTAGGGCTGATTCCAGTGACGTTGGCAGGGCTATTCTTTGCTGCCTACCAACAATACAAGCGGGGCAGCCAGCTTGAACTCTAGGGCATTGCCCAAAACACGATTTGCGAAGACCACTCCTGACTATGGCTTTGCCGATTGTTGCTGTCGTTGGCCGCCCCAATGTGGGCAAATCAACCTTTGTGAACCGCCTAGCCGGCGAACGGGATGCCATTGTCCACGATGAGCCGGGAGTAACTCGCGATCGCACCTACCGACCGGCTTTTTGGCAAGATCGGGAATTTTTGGTCGTGGATACCGGGGGCTTAGTGTTTGATGATGATAGTGACTTTTTGCCCCTGATTCGTCAGCAGGCAGAGCTTGCCCTGCAGGAGGCCACGGCAGCGATTTTTGTAGTAGATGGTCAAGCAGGGCCTACGGCGCTCGACTATGAGATTGCGGCGTGGTTGCGCCAGCTTCCTGTACCCATTTTAGTGGCGGTGAATAAATGCGAGTCGCGCCAAATGGGTCAAGTACAGGCGGCGGAGTTTTGGTCCCTGGGGCTGGGAGAACCCTACCCGATTTCTAGTATCCACGGCAGCGGTACGGGGGAGTTGCTGGATCAATTGATTACCTACTTGCCATCGGGGGAAACGCTTCCCGAGGCGCCGGAGATTCAGGTGGCCATTGCAGGGCGTCCCAATGTGGGTAAATCTAGCTTGCTCAATGCCCTAATTGGGAGCGATCGCGCCATTGTCAGTCCGATTTCAGGTACCACCCGCGACGCCATTGACACAGTGATTGAACACGAGGGCACCCAGTACCGCTTCATTGATACCGCTGGTATTCGGAAACGGACTCATGTGGCCTATGGGCCCGAGATGTTTAGTGTCCATCGTGCCTTTAAGGCCATTCACCGCTCCGACGTGGTGCTGTTGGTGTTGGATGCCCTTGAAGACATTACCGAACAGGATCAACGCTTGGCAGGGCACATCGCCGATCAGGGGCGGGCCTGTGTGCTGATTGTGAACAAGTGGGATGCCGTCCCCGACAAAGATACCTATACCATTAACGCTTATCGCGATCGCCTATATCAGCGGTTGCATTTTCTGGAGTGGGCAGATGCCCTTTTTGTCAGTGCCCATACGGGTCAACGCCTTGACAAAATTTTTGCGGCGGTGGATGCGGCGGTTGAACAACACCGTCGCCGCGTCAGTACAGCAGTGGTGAATGAAGTCATTCAAGAAGCCCTACGCTGGCATACTCCCCCCGCCACTCGCCAAGGCCGCCAAGGGAAAATCTACTACGCTACCCAAGTCGCCACCCAGCCGCCAACATTTGCGATTTTTGTCAACGATGCCAAACTCTTCAAGGATAACTATCGCCGCTACATTGAGAGCCAAATTCGTCAGCAGCTAGGATTTCGGGGTACCCCAATTCGCCTCCTTTGGCGGAGCAAGAAACCTCGTGAAGCTGCTGAGTTGGTTGCCCATTAGGGCTGTCGTTCAACTTTTTTCACCAAGCTAAATTTTCCGCTTTGGCCATCATCACTCATCTCAATCTGACCGACGTAAAAGAAGCGTTGCAGCACCTCTCCCTCAGGTGTAAAGCGAATTTCTCCAAGGGGGGTTTCATAGACTCCCTTGAGAATCTCTTGGTTCAAGGCCTGACGCAAATCTGCAAGGGGCAATTCCGACACGTTCTTTTCTTGGGAAAGGCGCGCTAAGGAGTCCGCAAAGACCTGAACCGCCGTAAAGGCTTGGGCACTGAACTGAGAGGGGACTTGGCCATATTTGGCTTCAAAGGCGTTGCGGAACTTGACGTTCATCGGATCGGGGTTTTCGGAATTATAGGCCTGCGCCACCAGAACCCCATTACAGAGACGACGACAGACAGGGAGGATGTTGACGGTATTGACGCCATTGCCCCCCAAAATTAACCCTTGGTAGCCCAGTTCCCGCAGTTGACGAATGAGGTTACCGCCGTCCGCCGCTAGGCCAGAGATGACAATTAAGTCCGGTTTGACACTGAGGGTGGCATTGATTTGGGCTTGGAAATTTGTATCAGTGGTTTGGGTTTGCTGGACACTCACCAGTTCAAGCTTGGGATGCTCACGAATGGCTTTTTGAAAAATCTCGGTTTCTGACCGACTAAAGGCATCATCTTGGGCAAAGAAGACAGCCACTCGGCGAATGTTGGGGTTAATCTCAAGGGCCGCTTGAATCGCCGTGGGCGCCACCACCTCCACCCCTGCGGAGACGCGACTAATGAAGGCACCAATTTCAGGAATGCCACGGGCTGTATTGGAGGGAGCGACAACCGGTACCCCCGCTTGCTCGGCAATGGGATCGGCACTAAAGGCTTGCTGCGAGAGGGTAGGGCCGACAATACCAATCACGCGATCGCCATTGATCAAGGTTTGAAAAACATTCACTGCGCCGGCCTCATCACTGCCGGTATCCTGAATCACCAGCCGCAGGGTCTGCTCCTTGATTTGGCCTGATTGATTAAAAAATTCGGCGGCGACTCGCACCCCCTGGAGTTGCTCTTGGCCGTAGAGAGCCGCATTACCCGTTTGGGCGAGGGCAACCCCAAGGGGCAATGCATTCTTGTTTGCTGAGGGAGACTCGGTTGCCGTACAACTGCTGAGGGCGATCGCCCCCAATGCAAGCATTAACCAGGGATACTTCACCGCCAATTAGACCCGTGCTTCCAAGGACTTCAGGTATTCTGTATTCACCCCAGACTCGCGCACAAGGGCAATTTTACCGGTGCGGGCAATTTCGCGAATCCCAAATTTATTCAGCATTTGTACTAGGGCAACCATTTTGCCAGGGTCACCGGAGACCTCGATGATTAGTGAATCGTCGGACACATCCACCACCTTAGCGCGGAAAATTTGCACCAGTTCCAAAATTTCAGAGCGGGTACTGGCGGTGGCATTCACCTTCAGGAGCATCAGTTCCCGTTCTACACAGGGAATTGTGGTAATATCCTGCACCTTGAGGACGTTGATCAGCTTGTAGAGTTGCTTGGTCAACTGCTCAATGACAGCATCATCTCCAGGCACCACCATCGTAATACGGGAGATGCCAATTTGCTCTGCCGGTCCTACCGCCAAGCTCTCGATGTTAAAGCCACGCCGCGCAAATAGACCGGCAATGCGAGTGAGGACACCCGCCTCATCTTCCACCAAAACCGATAGGGTATGTTTCATAACTGGGATTGAATCTGGCTGCCGTGCTGGGATGCTGATTCTCTTTAGTTTAGCGGACAAGCCGACACTCTGCGAAGAGGCGGTGGGCAATGCGAAAGAGTTCCTGCCCTGTATGCAGATAGCGATCGTCGTAACTGTGGCTAAATTGCTCTAGCTCGTCGAGACCATCCACCAGTTGATTCAAACAGTAATAGAGGTGGGCTGCCACCTTGGCGACAGCTGCGGGGTTGGGTTGGGCTTGAAATGTATAGCGGGCACGGGTAAGGGCGCGGCGACAGTCCTGCAAGTAGGTGAGGAACTGATCCATGAGGTCATCATCAAAGGGATCGGCAGCGAGGGCATCAATCTGCGGGGGGAGCGATCGCAAGACCGCGTCAATAATCTGAGTCACGGGCTTGTAGGTGAGTGCCAGCCATTGTCCTAGCTCGCGATCGGCAGCTTGGAAACCCCGAACATCGAGCCTAGCGTCTTTGGGGTGGACACGGTACTGGGCATCATAGGCTTGCCGAGACTGCTCATCCCCCAAGATTTCATAGGCGGCGTTAATGGCAGCCATTCGCTCGTGGCTGGAGCGATCGCTGGGGTGGTAGTCGGGGTGATACTGCTTTACTAAGCGCCGATAGGCGGCCTTAATCTCGGCTTGGGTGGCAGTAACGGCCACCTGTAGGGTCACGTAGGGATTGGGCTGGGGCATGGAAATTGTGGGCAGACCTCTATATTTAGGTTAAAGTGCTGATTTGGCGGTGTCGAGAAATGGTTATCTATGGAACTGCAAGAACGCCTTGGGGGAGCCAATATCTATCTTGTGGGCATGATGGGTGCCGGTAAAACCACCACGGGTCGCATCCTGGCACAACGCTTGGGCTACGGTTTTGTGGATACCGATGCTGTGATTACGGAGTTTTGCCAACGACCGATTCGCGAGATCTTTGCCCAAGAGGGGGAGCCTGCCTTTCGCAAGTTAGAACAACAGGTCCTAGCACAAGTCTCTAGTTACCATCACTTGGTGGTGGCCACAGGTGGCGGCATTGTCCTTAACCCGATGAACTGGAGCTATCTGCATCACGGTATTGTGGTCTGGCTTCATGTCCCCCTTGCGGTGCTCTGTCAACGCCTGCGCCAAGATCAAGAGCGGCCCCTACTGCAGGAACAACCCCTTGAGGAACGCTTGAGTGAACTGCTGCAAGCGCGTCAATACCTCTATGCTCAGGCAGATTTAGAGCTAAGGATCACGGTGGAAGATACCCCGGAAACAGTGTGCGATCGCCTGTTGGAAACGCTACCCCATATCTTGAAACCAATGGAACCATGCTAGAGGTTTTGGCCATTCTTTCAGCGGCAGCAGCAGGGGGACTACGCCTGGCACTTCCCCTCCTGTTGATAGGTCTATTGCAGGGGGAACAACTCTGGTCACAGGTACCTTTGTTGCGCCATTGTTCCCCCTATTGGGTAGTTGGTGTGCTGGCTGCTTGGTCGTTCCTGGAGATCTTTCTTTCTGGGAACCTCTGGGGCTACCGCTTCATTATCCTTGTGCAACTGTGCTTTAGCCCCCTTGTGGGTGCCCTCCTTGGCATGACCGTGGCAACAGCAACAGATACACCCCAGTGGCTCATTGGTACCTTTAGTGGTCTTTTTGCCTTTGTGTTGCAATTGGTGCAGGTGGGCTGGTTTTATCGCCTAGGGAAGCTACCCCGTTGGGTCATTGTCGGGCAGGATATCCTGTGTGTGCTGTTAGTTTTATTTGCCCTGAGGGCACCCAAGCAGGGCGGGTTGATTGCCTTACTCCTGTTGTGGTTGGCCGTTCGCAGTGCTAAGGATTGGCAGCAACGACATCGGTACTCCCGTCGCCGCAGGTTAAATTCTTAGCACTTGTGCTAGAGTCTCTCTAGCGTGGCAGGAGGAGGTGGATGTGAAGCGACAGGTATTCATCGCAACAGCAATGATGAGTGGGGCGATCGCTAGCCATACCGCCTTTGCCATGCCTTCCCCCATGCAACAACTTCTGCAAACCAATGCTTGTCCCGGCTGTGACCTGCGGCATGTTGATTTGCGCGGCTATAACTTGGCGGGGGCAAATTTGCGGGATGCCAATCTTGAGGGCGCCAACCTCCAGGATACCAACCTCATGGTGGCCAATTTGGTAGGGGCAAATCTGAGTAATGCCAACCTCACCGCCGCCTATTTAGAACGAGCCAACCTAGAACAGGTCAATCTTAGTGGTGCTAACCTTAGCCGTGCAATTTTGCGCCACAGTCGTGCTCGCCGTGCCAATTTCAGCAACAGCAACTTAACGGGAGCCGATGTCCGCTGTGGGGATTTTCGCCGCGCCAATCTCAACGGTGCTACCTTTGAGCAAGCCAATATGCAGTGGGCACGGTTAAACAATGCCACGGTCGGTCAGACCAACTTTAGCGATGCTTACCGTCCCCGTATGCCCTATCGCCGCCATCTCCCCTAAACGCGGGGGGTAGCACTCATCAGTTCGTAGGGAACCTTGGTGCCCCCAAGGCCGCAGTAGCCATTCACATTGCGGTGGAGGTATTGCTGGTGGTAGGGTTCGGCAAAGTAAAATTCAGGTGCTGGCAGAATTTCAGTGGTGATCGCACCGTAACCTGCGGCTTTTAGGGCTGCTTGGTAGCGATCGCGACTCGCCTCGGCAAGGGCTTTTTGCTCAGGGGAATAGTAGTAAATACCGGAGCGATACTGCGTCCCCACATCATTGCCTTGGCGCATGCCTTGGGTAGGGTCATGGTTTTCCCAAAAGACCTTGAGCAATTCCTCATAGGTCACCTTCTGGGGGTCAAAGACCACCCGCACCACCTCATTGTGACCTGTCATGCCCGTACACACCTCTTCATAGGTGGGATTGGGGGTATAGCCGCCCGCATAGCCCACAGCAGTCACATAGACCCCGGGCACCTGCCAAAACTTGCGCTCAGCCCCCCAAAAGCAGCCCATGCCAAACATTGCTAACTCCATGCCTTCGGGATAGGGAGGAGTGAGGGGATGACCATTAACCAAGTGAGCCTTTGGCACAGGCATGGGTTCTGCTCGGCCGGGTAATGCAGTACTGGGGCTAGGCATTGTCAACTTTTTGAATCCAAAGAATCCCATGATTGATGTCCCCTCGATAGTTCACTACGCTTTTATATTCTGACGAGCTTTTGGTGAGTCGTGCTAGGATTGACTGCCGTCTCAAGCTTTAGTTGGCTGCTTGCTGACGTTCCCATTCCCTTAGGGGGCGCTGGAGGGCATTTTTGAGCTCAAGGGGAACAAGGGTCACTGTCATTTTTTCGCGGGGTTCTGAGGGAGGGTCAATTTCCGCGTAGAGCTTGAGGCCGTCAAAGGTGGTGTCCCCCAGGTGTAAACGGTGCTGCTGGCCGTCTTTGAGAGTGATATCCACAGTGGCCAGGGGGGGAGCAAGGCCATAGTCTCTGGCACGTTCAGTAGGTACGTCGAGGGAGCGATCGCGCTGCCCTGTGGTCAATAAGTTGAGTAAGAAGACGACTGTGCCCTCTTCTGCGGGAGTTTGCTTTTCCCGATCAATCACCCAGTTGCCTGTAGCCAACTTTTTCAAGTTCAGGCTGTAATCAGGGGCAATAATTTTCAACGCCACAACCTCCGCCTCTTGGAAATGGAAGAGGGGTTGCTTGGTTTGGGTATCACTGCTGTTGGGGCCGGGCAGTTGTTGCTCAAAAAGCAAGAGACCACCGCCTAAAATGGCTGCCGTTGCTAAAAGAACTAGCGTTTTTGTGCGGATGCCACTTGCCATGACCTACCAACCAATTATAAGGCCATTGATAGGGGAGACGCTCAAGCCCTTTGGCGCAGCCTATCGAGCACTGAGCGATCCTCCAATGTTGAAGTATCCCCAACCACCTCTTGACCTGCGGCTAGAGAACGCAAGAGCCGCCGCATGATTTTGCCTGACCGCGTCTTGGGCAGGGCATCTGTGAAGCGAATCTCCGCTGGACGTGCCAAGGCACCAATTTCCTTGACAACGTGTTGCTTTAATTCCTGTTGGAGGGCATCACTGGGGGTTGCCGATCCTTCCAGAATCACAAAAGCAACGATCTCTTCCCCTTTGACCTCGTCGGGTTTACCCACAACGGCGGCTTCAGCAACGGCAGGGTGGGAGACCAATGCCGATTCAATTTCCATGGTGCCCAAGCGGTGGCCAGAGACATTGATTACATCGTCAACCCGTCCCATTACCCAAAAGTAGCCATCCTCATCTTTGCGAGCGCCATCGCCGGCAAAGTAAAAATACTGACCATTGCGAGGTGGAATGTGCTCCCAATAGGTGCGGCGGAAGCGATCAGGATCGCCATACACGGTGCGCATCATCCCGGGCCAAGGGTGACGAATGACCAGATAGCCACCCTCATTGACGCCGACAGGGTTGCCCTCAAGGTCCACGACCTCAGCGAGAATCCCCGGGAAGGGCTTGGTGGCAGAGCCGGGCTTCATGGGAATTGCCCCCGGCAGTGAGGTGATCATATGACCACCGGTTTCCGTTTGCCACCACGTATCCACAATCGGGCAGCGCTCACCGCCAATGACGCGGTAGTACCACATCCATGCCTCGGGGTTGATGGGTTCACCCACGGTTCCCAACAGGCGTAAGGAGGAGAGGTTGCGTGCCCGGGGCAAATGTTCGCCCATTTTGATAAAAGCACGGATCGCCGTCGGCGCCGTGTAGAAAATGGTGACCCCATACTTCTCAATCACATCCCAGAAGCAACCGGGATTGGAGGCGCGGGGTGCCCCTTCATACATGAGGGTGGTTGCCCCATTGGACAGTGGCCCATAGACAATATAGCTGTGACCCGTAATCCAGCCAACATCGGCGGTACACCAATAGACATCGGTATCTTGGAGGTCAAAGACCCATTGAGTAGTGATGTGGGTGTAGAGGTTGTAACCTGCGGTGGTGTGGACAACGCCCTTGGGTTTGCCGGTGGAGCCGGAGGTGTAAAGGATAAAGAGTAAATCCTCGCTGTCCATAGGTTCGGCAGCACAGTCGGCACTGACCCCCTTTTGCAGATCGTGCCACCAGTGATCGCGGCCGGGCACCATGGTCACTGGCTGTTGAGTGCGCTGCACCACTAGGACATTTTCAACGGTGGGAACCGCCTGATTGGCTAGTGCTTTATCCACTTGCTCTTTGAGGGGCACAATGGCATCTTTGCGCCAGCCACCGTCAGCCGTCACAACCAGTTTGGCTTGGGCATCAATGAGGCGATCGCGCAAGGCTTCGGCACTAAACCCTCCAAATACCACTGAGTGGGGAGCGCCAATCCGTGCACAGGCCAACATGGCAATGGCTGCCTCTGGAATCATCGGCATATAAATACCGACGCGATCGCCCTTTTTCACCCCTAGTTGCTTCAGGACATTAGCAAATTGGCACACTTCGTGGTGCAGTTGGGCATAGGTAAGGGTGCGGCTATCACCGGGTTCTCCTTCCCAGATCAAAGCTGCTTTATTCTTGCGCCATGTCTTGAGGTGGCGATCCAAGCAGTTGTGGGTGATGTTGATTTTGCCGTTAACAAACCACTTGGCATTGGGGGGCTGCCAATCCAGTACCTGATCCCAAGGTTGAAACCACTCTAATTCCTGCTGTGCCAATTCGCCCCAAAAGGCAGCGGGATCAGCTTTGGCCTTTTCGTAGAGGGCATTGTAGGCCTCAAGGGAATTGATCCGCGCTTTGGCCACAAAATCAGCGGAAGGATAAAAAAGGCGGTTTTCCTGAAGAATGGACTCAATCGTGGGATGACTCATCCGTTTTATCCGTGGCAGCAGGATCTATCATAGGGGCGATCGCCCCCCTGCTGAAGAGTCTTACCGTTGAATCCAATCCAAACCAATCCCCCGCGCCATCATCGCTGCCAAAAAGGGAATAGCGCTGAGAAAAGCCAATTCAGCCCGAATCACCCAAGTCAAGCGCTGCACAGTCGGCAACTCGAGGGTGGGTACTTTCTCTTCCCGCAGCGGTTTAATCCACAGTAGGAAAGAAATCGTCGGATACAGCGACAATAACCCCACTAAAATAAATAAGCCCACTTTGAGGTGAAAGACAGGGTTGCCTAAATAATATTCAGTGCCTTTGCCAAAATAAAGAACCCGTAAGATTCCGGTCACAAGAACGGTAACCGCAGCAATGCCATAGAAGGCATCGGCAATCACCAATCGCCAAGCCTGTTTGAGGTCTAAGTCTTTGCGCAGGGTGAGGTGCTCCACCACAAGGGCAGCAAAAGCCACCATAAGGCTGAGGTAGTGTAGATAGGCGATCGCGGCACTGCTCCAAAGGTCATTCATCCAAAGTGTTCCTTGGCAACTGAGAGACTTTGCAAAAAGGGCTGTATTGATCCTAGGGGGCAGCCTTGGGATGCGCAAGTGCCAACCCCCAGAAGTTTTTAGGCTTTAGCCACGGCCTAGATCTTTGGCCATAGAACGGAAGAAGTCCAAGCTCGGATCGCTGCGACGGCGTTCCTGTTCTTCTGCTGGAGGCGTCATGATATCATTGACACTCGGTTCCAGTTTACCTTTGTTTTCTGCTTCTGGATTCACCCTTTCGATGGAGGAGACCAACTCCACCACTTCTACTTCTTCTTTGGCACCGCCAGTTGCAGGGAAGGTTTTTTTCACGACCCTGGGGGTACGCATGTACTCAATGTTGCCGTAGGTCTTGGCTTCATCGGGATCGAGAAAAAAGTTTTTGCTGGGTGGGGCATCAGCTTGCTTGCCCCGACGGAAAAGACCATCAAAGAGTCCCATAGCCGAATTGTTACCTTTTGTGAAAAACCGCTGATCAGTTTACACTAAACAAAAGCTTAAGGGGGGCTATCAGAAATTCCACAAATGAGTGGCGATCCCTAATCCTGGGGGCAGTTTTTGTCCCTTAGGTTTTCTAACTCTAAATCCTCATGGTAGGTTAACGGTGGAAATGCCACAGGATGCAGAACCATGCAAGCCAAAACCAAAGGGGAATCGCTCGTCCGCTTACTGAATGTTGGGAAGGCCTACCGTCAGCCCAACGGTCAGGTCATTAGCATTATGGAAAACATTGACCTTGAGTTACGCACAGGGGAAATTGTTGCGCTGTTAGGGCCCTCAGGATCTGGTAAATCAACCCTGATGCGCATTATTTACACATTATTACAGGTTGGGCAGTAGCCAGCGATCGCAGGGAAAACAATACTTCCAGCAAGCCTTTGCCAAGCAAAACCAAGTCTCGCGAGGCATTCGGGAAGAAATTCAGCAGTTTAGTCACCGCACGCTTGTCCAAGGCTAGCCCCCTGGCTGCAACAAAAGCTGGGCAATTGGCAGCTCAGTAATATCCCTGTCCATCAGAGGCTGTACTTGTTCCAAGATAGAGAAAATTTCTTGGCGACAGTTCCATTGAGGATTCTCACCGTACTCAAGGGTGAGATGTACTAAAATTTCCAGTGCATAGTCAGGGAAGTCTAGGGCATCCGCGATAGCTGCCAGTTTTAGTAGGTGTACTGGCGTCTGCAGGTGAGCATTTTGCGGCTGTTGATCGTGGCTGAGTAAATCTCGCAGGTAGATCGCATCTGCCCATAGAAGTTGGCCCGTTCGCCGTTGAGACCGTAAAGGTGAAAGGTAACGCGGCAAGCGGCACCAGCCGTCATTAGTTAACAGATCAAAGAGCACAAAGCCTTGCCCTCGCAAGTAAGCATCAATATCACTAAAGAGGGGTTGACCTCTATACACCTCTGAGAACTCAACTTCAATAATAATCCCTAAAGTAGTTGCGGCTAAAAGAGCCTCACCCCCTTTCAAAACATCAAGATCTGCACCTTGAACATCCACCTGGAGAACGTCCACGCTCTCCAGTCCTTTCTCTTGGGCAAAAGCGCTCAGGGTAGTTGTTTCCACCTGGACGGTTGCTTCAATGTTCAGACTAGGGTTAAATCCTTGAAAGCGGGATGTATAACTCAAATTGGGCTCATAGAGAGAGCTGCAGTGGGTTGCACGCGTAATATAAAGGGTTGCTTCACCCACTGCTCGGCCAAGGGCAAGAGGATAGTGCCGCTCAAACCAATGGATTCCTTGGGCTTCGAGAGCAGCATTTGCCTCATCACAAGCCTCTGGATCCGCATCAAAGCCATAAATCTTTAAGTTGGGAGCAAAAATATGCCAAGGGGATTGGGCATAGTTATCTTCACGATAGATTTTGCGAGAACCAACAATGCACAGGGTCAAGGAAATGGGGTCAAGCTTTCCAGCAGTCTTTAGCGTGTTGTTAATGAGTCCCATGGCACGATAGAACTTGTACAAGTGAACCAGTGTTCTGAGTCATGTTCCAAGACTGAGTGTATTTTGCTCAATTCTAGTTACCTAGGCCAGGTAGCCGCTCCGACATCATTGATTTTTTCTAATTTTCATTCCTTGGCTCTCCAAGACTGAAGTCCTCATGATAGTTTAACGGTGGAAATGCCACAGGATGCAGAACCATGCAAGCCAAAACCAAAGGGGAATCGCTCGTCCGCTTACTGAATGTTGGGAAGGCCTACCGTCAGCCCAACGGTCAGGTCATTAGCATTATGGAAAACATTGACCTTGAGTTACGCACAGGGGAAATTGTTGCGCTGTTAGGGCCCTCAGGATCTGGTAAATCAACCCTGATGCGCATTATTACAGGTTTGGTTGCACCTACATCTGGGCAGGTCTTGTACCGCGAGCAGCCAATGCAGGGCTTGAATCCGGGGGCTGCGATTGTTTTTCAAAGTTCGGCGCTCTATCCGTGGCTAACGGTTTTGGAAAATGTGGAGTTGGGTCTAAAGGCCTTGGGAGAAGGTCCGCGATCGCGCCGGCGCAAGGCACTGCGGATGATTGACATTATTGGCTTAGACGGGTTTGAAAATGCCTACCCCAAGGAACTGTCGGGGGGGATGCGGCAGCGGGTGGGATTTGCCCGTGCTTTGGCGGTGGAGCCGGAACTCCTGTGTATGGATGAGCCATTTTCGGCCTTGGATGTGCTGACCGCCGAGAACCTGCGTTTTGAACTTCTCGATCTGTGGCTAGAGCACAAAATTCCTACCCAGAGCATTTTGATTGTCACCCACCACATTGAAGAGGCGGTGATTCTCGCCGATCGCATTATTGTTTTGGGGAGCAACCCCGGTCGCGTCCGCGCTGATTTTCCAGTCACCTTGCCCCACTATCGCGATCGCAAGAACCCCGAGTTTCAAGCCACGGTGGATCGCATCTATAAAATTCTCACTAACCCCCATGTGGACGAATTAGAGGAACTGGAACCCAGGCCAACTACCATTGCCAGCCCTCAGGAACCGCGTTACCCGCTGCTTCCCCATGTGCGCATTGGCTCGATCGCCGGTCTATTGGAACTCCTAGAACACCGCAAAGAGGACCTCTACCGCATTGCCCAGGAGTTGCAATTGGAGCTAGATGATATTCTGCCCATTGTCGAAGGTGCCCAGATGATGGAACTAGTGGAACTGAAAGAGGGGGATATCAGTGTGACCCCTATTGGCAATGCCTTTATTCAGGGGGACATTGACCAGCGCAAGCTGATTATTCGTCAGCAACTCCTCAAGCATATCCGCCTTGTGCAGCAAATCCATACTTTCCTGATGGCCAAGCAAAACCACCGCATTCCTGAAAGTTTGGTGCTGGATATTCTAGAGCGACACTTTACGCCGCAGGAGGCCGAGCGCCAGCTCAATACCGCCATTGACTGGGGACGCTATGCCGAACTCTTTGGCTATGACGAACCGTCTAAGGAAATTTTCCTTGAAGTCAGTGAACCTGAAGAGCCACTGCCCCTTGAAACGACTGCCGTTTGACAACCGCCTAGGGAGACTGTTTTTGGCTAAATTCCTCTAGGGCTTCCATGACGTGGGTGGCATACATCAAGGCAGGACCGCCGTCCATGGCCACAGTCACCATTAGGGTCTCCATGATTTCCGCAGCGGTTGCGCCCGCCTGCAAGGCAGCACGGGTATGGAAGGCAATGCAGCCATCACAATGCTTGGCCACACCAATGGCTAGGGCAATCAGCTCTTTGGTTTTAGTGTCAAGGGCACCAGGGGTTGAAGAGGCACGACTCAAGCTATAAAAGGCTTTCATGGCATCGGGCATCGCTGCCGTCAGCTTTGCCGTGTAGGATTTGATGTGGTTAATTTGTTCGGCGTACATTGCTGTTCTCAAACATTTCGTGTTATGCCTATCATCGCCGCTAAACGGCGCTATCCTACTGAAACTTCAACGTTTTTTCTTCTTTGTGTTCCTTTGATGGCAAAAAGCGGTTAGGGAATAAAATAATTTGGACAATTTCAATGTGTACCTATGCGATTCTATTGGCTAAGTGCGGCAGGTCCTCTGAGTATGATGTTCTTGGCAGTGGGGTGTCAAGCGGCAACGGTGCCGTCAGCACCAGCAGCAGTATCTACAACAGTTACACCGTCCCCTGTTGCTGTATCTTCCCTCTACACCGTACTGGATGAGTTTGGCCAACCTCAGTTTCAAGTGGATGGGCGCAAACTGTTTCGCGATCGCCCCCTGCCACCGCACCGCATTAGCACCGCTCCCATGAAGCTACTGCAAGTGTTGCGCAGCACTCGCCAGTATTTTCAAGACTTTAGTGCAACCGACCCCATTACCCAACGGGAAGGCATTCTGGCGATGAAGGGGGTTACGCTGCCCCAAGTCCTCGAGACGCTAGATTTCATGATTGCGACGCTCACGGTAGATATTAGCCGCAAGCGGCCGATTCGTTTGCAGGACCCCGCATTTATTAATCAGCACTTTCGTGTCATTCAATGGCTGCCCCACAATCCCCGCAATCCAAACCAAACTGAAGAATTGCGCCTCACTAACTACGCGGTATTTACCCATCGCGGATCACGCAGCCGCACGCAGACCTACAATGCGGCCCTTTATGCTCTGCCGCCCCATGTTCCCGATCAACCAGAGGATTTATTTTATAAGCAACTCACAAAGCAACAGGTGCTCGCAGGGATTTTTGAACTGGGTGGCTCCCTCTATGGACGGGTGAAGCCTTTGGCCTACCTGACGAGGAGAGGGCTTGAGGATGCCCTGATGCAGGGGACGATTTTGGTGCAATTTACCGATGGCACTGAAGAATTTTTCAATGTGGATCGCCATAATGATATTCCCTTTGCCAAGGGGCTTGATCCCTATGAGCAGCGGCGCTACTGGTATTTTCGCCAAGTGGCTGCCATTAAGGGCTACGGCAGCACCATTGAGAACAAAATTAATATTGAACCTGAAGTGACGTTTGCTGGCGATGTCTGGAATATTGGTCTTGGCCGAGTCGTTGTAGTGGAAGATACCCAGGGCGGTCGGCCTAAACTGCGCCTTGGTGTGATTGCCGATACGGGGGGAGCTTTTATGCCCAATCTCTATCAGTTGGACTTTTTGGCGGGAATTTTTCCTGACCGTGCCAGCTATCAAGCGGCTGCTCGTCGCATACCCCATTACGTCCGTGCCTATATCCTGATTAAGAAATAAGCCTAGCGCTGGCCGAGAAATTTATGGGTTTGGGGAATGACGCGCACGTGGGTCAGCCGTGCCTTGAGTTGCCCTTGCCACTTGAGGACTTGCTCAGGGGTGGGTGGGGGGGTACAGCGACCGGTACCTACGGGCGTCACAGGTTGGAGAAAGACGGGGATATGGGGGTTTACGCTGGCCACAAGGGTACTGAGCCGATCGAGATCGGCCGGATCAGTGGTGCGGGAAATAATCACTTTGCAAAAGACCTCAACAGAGGCGCGATCGCACAGGCGCAAAAAGACTTCATGGGCTGACCAATGGCATTCACCGCTGACACTGGGGAGCTTGATGTCCATACCCACGCTATCGATAGCGGGAAGAATGAGTTGAAGCGCCTCTGGATGATGTCCGCCCGTTTCAAGGTAGAGGGGCAGGGAGCTGTGGGCCTTGAGGAGGGGCAAAAATGGTGCCAGCGTTGCGGCATGAAGCAGGGGTTCGCCGCCGGTGAGGCTAATACTGTCGTGGATTGGCGGAGTATTGAGCTGCTGTACGGCTTCGAGAATATGGGCAGCAGGGACGGGGTTGGGGATGGCTTGAAAGTGGCGATCGCCACTCTGCTCTTCAATCAGGGCATGGGAGGGAACAAACCATGTATGAGCACTGTCACAATAGGTGCAGCGTAGATCACAGCCTGCCAAGCGAATAAATATTTGCCGACACCCCACATTGGCGCCCTCCCCTTGAATGGCTGAGAAGATCTCCACCAAGGGAAGCGCAATCTGCGCAAGGGAGGAATAATCCTTAATTTGCTGCTCTTTTACAGAAATCACAGGGGGTAGGCAAGCTTGATCACAATGGAGCCCTCTTCCCGATAGTACCTTAAAGATAGTTAGTAGTTAGCGTGTTCAGTAGGTAAATGCTATGTCTGCCCACCGTTTTGGCCTTGCGTGGCTACTCCTTGGTACCTTGGCAATGGGGATGGGTGAGCTGCCAGTCATTTTGCCATCGTTACCTGCTGTTGCCCAAAATTCCTCTAACCCAGCCAGTGAGTTTGATCGCTACATGCAGCGGGGGTATCAACTCACCGCCAAGCGCGACTATCAATCAGCCTTGGCCAATTTCCGCCGTGCCCTTAGTTTGCGTCCTGGTAACCGCTATGCCCTCATGGCCATCAGTAATGTGGAGGCCTATATTGCTCGCGATCGCTACGCTGCCCAATCGAGTCATCGCCTCACCTTTGTGCCCTTAAATCGCGGGATGCCGGGGCAACGGGTCGCAGGCGCCACCCGCTTTGGTGAATGTACCCAAGGCTCTCTGGCAAAAATTGTTGCCATTGTTCCCGATAACAACTTGGGTATGACGGCTGTAGACAATCCCAGTCTCTTTTTCTTTGTCCCCCAAAGCACGGCCAAATCTGCGGAACTGATGCTCCTTTCAGAAGCTGGAGATCTGCTACTCGCCCAACAAGTCCCCTTGAATGGCAAAGCGGGGATTTTGCCCGTAACTGTTGATGCCAGTAAGGTAAAGCTACAACCGGGGCAAAAATACCAGTGGATCTTCTCCCTCACCTGTAAGCCCAATGAACCCGATGCCAACCCCTTTGTGACGGGCTGGATTGAGCGGGCTGAGCTAGATAGGAACCTGGCTCGAGTGATGACCACCCTGGCACCGGCGGATCGCCTGCCCCTTTTGGCCACCAGTCAACTCTGGAACGATACCTTGGCCACCCTTGTGGAGTTGCAGCAAAGGAATCCTGATAACCCTGTAATTAAACAGCAGTGGCAGGATCTGCTCAAGAGTGCGGGTATTGAGCCACAAATTGTCAATATGCCGTTGTTGCGATAAATCCCCCTGTGGCGATATTGAGGGCAGCTGGCTGAGGGCAACCCTCACATCCAGTTGCACTAGGATAGAAGGTAGGCTGCATTGTATGGAGTGTGCGCCATGCTAAAAAGACATCCATTGCCATTCCCCCTTTGGTTAACCGGTATTGTGCTCCTTGGAGCGATCGCCCCTCTGCCGGCCTTGGCACAACGGGTTGCGGGTGACATTGTGATTATTGGCAACTCCCCTTCTGAGTGGGGGCGTAACCAGCGCTACTGGAACCACTTGCTCAACCTTTCTGGAGCAGCCGCCGCTTCTGCACCCACCACACCAGGGGCTTCCCAAGAAGTTGATCCCAAAGCTCTAGAACAAGAGCTCCTGCGCAACATCCGCGTCAGTCAACCCCAGTTGGAGCCGGTTATTAGGTTACCGGGGTCTTCAGTGGTGAAAGGCACAGTTACAAACAACAACCGCCAACCCGTGACCATTCAATCTATTAACTATGAAATTGTGGCTGCCAATGGAGAAATTCTCCAAACTGGTGCCGCCACCCCTGAACCCGCCACAGTGGCTCCGGGTCAAACGGTGACATTTCAGCAAATGCTGCCTACCGTGCCGGCAGATAGTGGCGCACGGGTACGGTTAAGCCAGCCCCCAGTACTGCTCCAGGGAGGTGTCTAGTCCCTTTCGGCTCGGTATCACCGGGGGGATTGCCTGCGGTAAATCTGTGGTGGCTGGTTATTTGCAGCAGCAGTATGGGGTGCCCATTGTCGATGCCGATATATTAGCGCGGCAAGGGGTTGCCGTCGGCACACCCATTTATCAAGCCATTGTTGATCGCTATGGTGAGGGGATTTGCCATAATGACGGTACCCTCGATCGCTCCCGTTTAGGGGAAATTATCTTTGCTCAGCCGCAGGAGCGTCAATGGCTAGAGGCCCAAATCCACCCTTGGGTAATTGCCGAGATGGAGCAAGCGATTGATACCTGTGAGCAACCCCTGCTGGCCTTGGTCATTCCCCTACTGTTTGAAGTACATCTTGAAGGGTTAGTGGATCACATTTGGGTAGTAGCGGCTACCCCTGAGCAACAGTTAGCCCGTCTGCAGCAGCGCGATCGCCTCGCTGGGCATGCAGCTGCCCAACGCCTAGCCAGTCAACTGCCCCTAGAGGAAAAAATTCGGCGGGCAGATACAGTGCTCTGGAATACAGGTTCTCGGGAGGAACTTTACCGTCAGGTGGATCAGGCCTTTTCCCTACTGGCCAGAAATGGCAAGGGAAGTTAGCCCCATGGTCACCTGTTGTAGGAAACTTTCTGGATTAATGGGCAAGGGAATGTAGCGCTCAACCCCTTGGTAATTGTCCTTTGACCCCAAAATGAAAATCTTGAGTTGCTCAGGGGTGCAGCGTTGCCGCAACTGATCCACTAACTCCTGCACATTGCCATAGCTAAAGGGTTCTGCCAAAAGAACCGCAATCGGGGTCAGTGCCAGCAAGCGTTCCACTTCAGCATCCACCAGCCAAATCACTTGATAGCCTGCGGTAGTCAAAATCGAGCAGATGAGTGTGGCCGTGGCTTCGTCCTCACTCACAAGAACAATTCGCCCTTCAGGTTCCACCAGCACATCCGTTGTTGCCAGAGGCGGGACATCCAGCTTGAGTTTAGGGGGGTCTGGTGGAGGGTCTGAAGGAATTGCCGGCAGCCCCACCGTGAAGGTACTGCCTTTGCCTTCGGTGGACTCCACATCAATCCAGCCATGGTGCAGATCCACCCACTGCTTGGTGAGGGCTAACCCCAAACCTGCGCCGGTATAGGCGCGGCCAAAGGAGCTATCCAATTGTTGAAATTTTTGAAACAGCAAGGGTTGTAGGTGTGCAGGGATGCCAATGCCATTGTCCTGCACTTGAAAAATGAGTTCATCCTCTTTCCACCATGCCCGTAGAATCACTTCCCCCCTGGCAGGCGTGAACTTGATAGCATTGCTGAGCAGGTTAATGAGAATTTGCTGGATGCGGCGATAGTCTCCCCAAAAGCGATCGCGACTAGGCGGGATCATCAGTTGATGGCGCAGGTTCACCTGATGGCGGTGGGCTTGGGGTTTGGCGACTTCAATGCAGTCCGTACACAGTTGCCGAATTGAAAAGGCGCTGCGATGGAGGTGCGATCGCCCCAATTCTGCCTCCGAGAGATCGAGAATGCTGTTGATTAACTCCAGCAGGTGGGTACCACTCTCATGGATAATTTCCAGATATTCCCGCTGTTTTGCTGTCAATGGGCCAAGAGGCCAGCGCAGTAGGGTGGCGGAAACCCCAATGACACAGGTGAGGGGCGTGCGCAGTTCATGACTCATGGTTGCCAAAAAGTCGTTTTTAATCCGGTGGGCGGCTTCCATAGCACTTAGGGCTTCCCGCAGCGCCTGGGTGCGTTCATTCACCCGCTGTTCGAGGGTGGCCTTTTGCTGTTGTAGTTCGCTGTAGATTTGCGCTTGGTAAATGGCAATGCTTAGGTGTTGACTGAGGTGCGTGAGAAATTCAACCTCCTGGGGTTGCCACTGGCGGGGGCGATCGCACTGGTGAGCAATGAGCACTCCCCAGAGCCTATCTTGAACCATAATGGGCACAATTAGCCATGACTTGATCTGCCAGTGAGCGGCAAAGGACTGGAGGCAGGGCACCTCCGCATAGAACTGTTGAATGTCACTCACCACAATCGCCTCACCCTGACTCAGGCGCTGATAGCTACTGCTAGGTAAAGCTGACCACTGCCAACATTCATCCCATATTCCCAAAACCGAGGGAATTTCGCTATTGCGGCAGGATTCATAGGTGATTTGGCCGTGCAGTTCCCCTTCGGTCTGACCGAATTGCCCCACCAGCAACCGATCCACATCCAAAAACTCGCGAATGCGATCCACGGCTGTTTTCAAGAGTTCAGGCAGCTCCAGGCTCTGGCGAATTTGGGTTGTCACCTGATGCAGCAGCCGTTCTTGGGCTTGGCGTTCATTGAGGGCAGCTGTCACTAGGGGTTGGCAACTTTGGCACTGGGCGGCCATTTCTTCACTGAGAACCGCCATGAGCGCGATCACCAGATCAGCGGGCAACATCTGTTCCTTGGCATTTAAGGGGGTCAGTTGCTGCAAGACAGCGCGGATCAGGGGGCGGCGGTTCACAGGAACTTGGCTACGGATTTTGCGCAAAAAGCGGGCGATCGCCCTAGGGTCAGTGAGAATTTCTACCCGATAGGTACTCATCTGCGGCACGGGTTCTGCCTGCAATAGCAGTGCAAAGGTCTCTGCCACCACGACGAGAAAAGGGGCATCGGCAGACGGGATAACCTCTTCACGGGTGAGGACAGTTGCCCTGCGATGGCTTGCTTCTGCGAGCAGGACTGTGGCAATTCGTTCATAGAAAAATGCTGGTAAAATTCGATCAAAGACGGGCTGGTGCATAGTTTTTTAAGTTCAATCCTTGATCGGTTCATCGCAGGAAGGGGCATCGCCAGGGGCGGTGTGATTACTATCGGCTTTTCCTATTCATTTCTGTTGTAGCGGTTCGGAAGGAACAGGGGAAAAGCCCACCGGTTTTTTTAATGATTGTTGTCAACCTATGCATCGAATTCTTACGTTCAATGATCTGACTATTGCTACAGATAACAGCAATGTTGCATTTCTACAGCAAAGTAGTGCTCCCATTGTTATTTTAACGGGAGCGGATACGGATATTGCTCTGCTGGCCCAAGCCTACCATCAACTGCCAAAGGATTTTCCGTCGCTGCGCCTTGCTAACTTACTGCATTTACAAGCGGCAGCAGCCATTGATGACTATGGCGATCGCGTTCTGGGGAAGGCCGATGTTGTGGTGATTCGCCTCTTGGGGGGACGCAGCTATTGGAGCTATGGTCTCGAGGTGGCACAGCAAATGGTCAGCGATCGGGGGGGACAGTTGATTTTGCTGCCGGGGGACGATCGCCCCGATCTAGAACTGATGAGCCTCTCCAGTTGGCCACTGGCGCAAGTTGATCGCCTCTGGCACTACTTTTGTGAAGGAGGATTGGAGAATATTCGCCGGGCCCTTGAGTTTATTGGCCACTACGGCTGCGGTTGGGGGGCTCCTCCCCGCCCTCCCCAAAGGATTCCCCGCTGGGGCGTTTATCCTATTCAGGGGAAAATAGCAAGGGATTGGCCACAGGTGGGCATTCTCTTTTACCGTGCCCATTACTTGGCGGGCAACACCGCTGTGATTGAGACCCTTGCTCAGGCCTTGATGCAGCGGCAATTGGCGCCTGTTGCCGTGTTTGTCTCCTCGCTCCAAGACCCAGAAATTCAACGGGGACTGCTGGCAGCATGGCAGGGCAAGGTAGAACTGATTCTCAATACAACGGGGTTCGCGATCGCCAAAGCCAACGAGGTCAATCTGTGGCAGCAGTTGGACGTTCCCGTTTTACAGGTCATTCTCAGCAGTAGCACGTTTGAAACATGGCAGCAAAACCCCCAAGGGCTCACCCCCCGGGACTTAGCAATGCATGTGGTTTTGCCGGAGGTGGATGGCCGCATCATTACCCGTGCCGTGTCCTTTAAGGCAATAGCACAAATTCAACCAGAGGTGGAAACCACCGTGACCACCTATGTCCCAGTGGGCGATCGCCTAGACTGGGTCAGTGAACTGGCCGCCAACTGGCTGAAGCTCCGCCGCAAAGCCCCAGCTGAACGCCGCATTGCCCTCATCTTAGCCAACTACCCCTGCCGCGATGGTCGCCTTGCCAACGGCGTCGGCCTTGATACCCCCAACAGTACCGTGGCACTGCTCAGGGCACTGCAACAGGCGGGCTATGATCTTGGCCCTAACCCCTTACCCAAGGATGGCGATGCCCTAATCCAACACCTCAGCCGCTATCGCACCAACGACCCCGAAGGCAATCACTGGCGGCTGCCCCGCTATACCCTCTCCCTTGACACCTACCAGCACTATTTTCGGAACCTACCAAGGGCAGTACAGGCGGCCATTAACCAACGCTGGCCGGCACCCACCACCGATCTCCCCATTGCGGGTGACTGTTGGGGGAACATTTTTGTCGGCGTCCAACCCAGTCGGGGCTACGATCGCGACCCCAGTTTGAATTACCATGCCCCCGATTTGGAACCTACCCCAGAGTATCTCGCCTTTTACTTTTGGTTGCGCCATGTCTTTGGGGCGGATGCAATTGTCCATGTGGGCAAGCACGGCAATCTCGAATGGCTGCCGGGCAAAGGGATAGCCCTCAGTGATACCTGCTTCCCTGAAATTGCCCTTGGCCCTGTGCCCCATTTTTACCCCTTTATTGTCAACGACCCCGGTGAAGGCGCCCAGGCCAAACGCCGCGCCCAAGCGGTGATTTTGGATCATCTGACACCGCCCCTCACCCGTGCCGAGTTGTATGGTGGCCTAGAGACCCTCAGCCACTACATTGAGGAATACTACGCCGCTGAGCAGTTTGATCGCCCCCGCTTAAGCGTCCTACGGCAGCAAATTGAAACCCTGGTTCAAGAACTAGATCTAGATCAGGAGATTCCACCCCCCCGACCGCAAGAAACATGGCTAGAATGGCTGGCTCGCACCGATGGCTACCTCTGTGATTTACGGGATGCCCAGATTCGCGATGGCCTACATATTCTTGGCCAATGTCCCCAAGGGCGGCAGTTGCGAGATCTAATGGTGGCGATCGCCCGCACTCCCAGTGACCAGCACAGGGGTCTCACTCGGGCTCTGGCACAGGATCAAGGGGTGGATTTAGACCCCCTCACCGCTGATCCAACCGCTCCCAGTCCTGTCCCCGGCTACCGCTCCGTGGGCGAGTGGCAAAATGCCCTAGAGGCAGAGGCGGCAAAATGGGTAGAGAGTTTGCTTCTGGGTACCCCTGATTTCCCCTGTGGCCGCGCAACTCAGCAGGTACTGGATTGGATTCGCACGGTCCTCTACCCTGCCCTGCAACAGACCCGCCAAGAAATTGACCACTTCCTCCACGGCCTCAATGGTGGCTATGTTCCCAGTGGAGCCGCTGGTGCCCCCACTCGCGGTCGTCCCGATGTCTTACCCACGGGACGGAATTTCTATGCAGTGGATCTGCGGGCAGTGCCGACAGAGGCTGCTTGGGCATTGGCGGAACGAGCGGCGGCGGCACTGATCGAACGCTATTGTCAAGAGCAGGGCGACTTTCCCCGTACCCTTGGCCTCTCGGTGTGGGGCACAGCAACAATGCGCACCGGCGGCGATGATATTGCCCAAGCCCTCGCCCTTTTAGGAGTCCGACCGGTCTGGGAAGGCGCCTCACGGCGGGTGGTCGATTTGGAGGTGATTCCCTTGTCGCTGTTGGGTCGGCCACGGGTGGATGTCATGCTGCGCATCTCCGGTTTTTTCCGGGATGCTTTTCCCAACCTCATTGCCCTCTTTGATGAGGCGGTGCAGCGGGTGAGCCAACTGCCAGAACCCCCCGATCAAAATCCCCTGGCCGCTCAAGTGGCCAAAGAAACAGAGTATTGGCAACAGCAGGGTCTCCCCTTGGATCAAGCTCGGGAACGGGCATGCTTTCGCATCTTTGGTTCCAAACCTGGTGCCTATGGTGCCGGACTCCAAGGACTCATCGAAGCCCAAAACTGGCAGGGGGATGAGGATCTTGCCCGCGCCTACATCCACTGGAGTAGCTATGCCTACACTGGGGAAGCCCACAGCCACAATGCAGCGGAAGCCCTAGAGCAGCGGCTCAGTCAACTGCAAGTGGTGCTGCAAAACCAAGACAACCGCGAGCACGATCTCTTAGATTCCGATGATTATTACCAGTTTCAGGGGGGCTTGACCGTTGCGGTGCGATCGCGATCAGGGCAGCAGCCCACGGTTTACTTTGGCGATCACTCACGGCCAGAGCAGCCGAAAATTCGCACTCTGCAAGAGGAACTGCTGCGGGTCTATCGCTCCCGCGTCATTAATCCCAAATGGCTAGCAGGCATCAAGCGTCATGGCTACAAAGGCGCCTTCGAAATGGCGGCCACGGTAGATTATCTCTTTGGCTATGCCGCTACGGCTCGCTGTGTACCCGATTATGTGTTTACAGGCATCGCCCAGACCTATTTGCTCGATAGCGCAATGCAAGCCTTTGTGGCACGCCATAATCCTTGGGCACTGCGGGACATGGCTGAGCGACTCCTGGAAGCTGCCCAACGCCAACTGTGGCAGGCACCTGATCCGCAGATGTTAGACCGCCTGCGATCGCTCGCCCTTGAGGCCGAAGGTTTAATTGAGGGCAACAGTGCCCCCTAGTACAGCAAAATCAGGCGCAGCACCCGCGCGACTGCCGCCACCAAGCAGACAATCACCAACTGCCCCGGCAAGGCAAAAAGTGAATACTGCTCTAGTAGCTCCACCAAGGGGTAACTCAACTGCCCTGCAAGAGCCAGAGCACTGAGGTAGAGGGCACCGCAGACATGAATGAGCACCAGTCCCCCTAGGCTGCTCAAGGCAAGCCATTCTAAACTAACCCGTTTTTGGGGGCGAAAGGCCAGCCAACCACAGACCCAGGCCCCCGGCACAAAACCCAAGAGGTACCCGAATGTCGGTTCATGCCAATAGCCTAGGCCGCCCCCTTGGGAAAAAACCTGAAACCCGCTCAGCCCCAGAATCAAATAGGCCACCTGTGAGAGAGCTGCGGCTTGCCGTCCCCCCATACAGCCGACAAAGAGAACAGCGGCCACCTGGTAGGAGACTGGTAACGGCTGCACTGGAACCGCTGCCCATGAGGTGGGTAAAACAAACTGCCCCGCCGCGTTAAAGAAGTTGGGGAGGGCGATCGCTGCTTCCATGAACGTTCCGGCAACGGTTAGGAGGAGGCCTAAAATCGCCCACAAAAATTCATCAAGGGGTGACAAGTCGTTTCTCAAGAGCGCTGCAACACGTTCGGTGTAACTGATGGACTCGTATAGTGAAATGTGAGATCTGTATCCCCCATCATGATAATGTCCCCATGGTGTAATACCCGCTCATCCGATAGAGGAGTACCGTTAACCACTGTACCATTGCGACTATTGTTGTCACGGATTAGATACACTACGGCATTGCCACGAGGCCGCAGTTCAATGGTTGCCTGATGCCGGGAAATATAGGGATCATGAATAATAATGTCACAGTCGCTGCCGCGGCCAATTTTCCAGCACGCTTTTCCTGTGAGGTGATACTTGCCCACCACCACGCCTTGGGAGCGCACAATCAGCCATGCTTGTTTGTCAACATCTGGAAAGCGCATCATGAGGGTTGACCACGAATACTTTTATCATAGGTACTCCATCCGTACTTTTGGAGATGGCTGAGATTTTGAAAATCTATGGGAATCCGAGATTGGATGCTTTTGATCTGCAGATGTCAACTTCAGTATTTTTACGGATAACAAAAGGTTAGGAACTGTGTTTAGATAGAACCAGGGAAAAACTATTTTAAGTAAAAAGTTTTTGGAGTAAGGCTCTCACGTATCAATTTAGATACATACATCAGTGAGACAAAATAGCGAGGTAATTTTATTTGCTTTAACTAACTTGTTATAAGGTTCCTATGAACAAGCCGGCCCCAACTTCTTTGACGGAGATTAAAAATCAGGTTGTACCGGCTCAGCAACTCAAGCTACGGCGATCGCTCCTTGCTAATCTGTTAGTTTTCGCAGCCGGGTGTGGCATCCTTGCCTTTGCAGGCTGGTTTCTCTACCGCCATTTAACAACGGTGCGTAGTCGCGATGCAGTTATTAATGGCGTGATTGTGAACGTGCGTGCTCCAGAAGAAGGAACACTGGAGAAACTCCAGGCGCAGGTAGGGGACTTTATCGAACCCACCGCTGCCCCCTTAGCCCTCATAGAAAATGACTATGTCAGTCAAGGCAACGCTCGAGAAGTTGAAAAATGGTTAGAGCGGCGGCGGGGAGAATTAGAAGCTGCTCAGGCAAAGTTGGCTCAATTGCAAAAACTCCTTGCCTCTGCCCAAAGGGATGAACGCAATCAGCACAGACTAGAGGTAGAGCAAACCAATCGCCAAGTGGCTGCTGCTCAAGCAGAACTCGCAGCAGCTCAGGCCAAGCTTGCGGATGCCAAGGCACGCTATCAACTGGCACAAATTAACTACCAGCGCTTTAGCCAGTTAGCACAGCAGGGAGCAGTACCCCAAGCCCAAGCCGATGCGGCTCTAACGGAGTTGCAGCAAAGCCAAGCCCAAGTGGCTGCTCGTCAACGGGATGTGGAAGCTGCGGCTCGCACCGTTGAGGCGCTGGAGGCCGATGCCCGTGCTGCTGCATTGGGGCTGACACTGCGCAACACTCGCAGTAACTATGACCCCCGCCTACGGCTGCAAGAGTTACAAATTCAGATTAGCGAACAGCAGGCGATCGTCCAAGGGATTCAACGGGAAATCGCTGCCCAACAACGACAGGTTGCCCAAGCCCAGCGGGAGGTTGCTCAGCGCAAAGTGGTGAAGGTGACTGCTCCCATTGCCGGTTATGTCTGGCATGTGGATGCCCGTCCGGGGATGTTTCTCGGTAAAGGGGATCAAATTTTGCAGTTGTTGGATTGTGGGCGTCGTTGGATCGATGTCTTTGTGGATGAACAATCACTGCGGCTCATCCATCCGGGCACTCGGGCAAAGATTGAACTCTATGGGGCCAAAGGGAAAGTTCTTCAGGGCACAGTCACCAATATTCGCTCTGGCTTGGGGCGCCTCAACCCCGGTGATGATCAGGTCATCCCAATTCCCGAAAACTATCCGCGTCAAAGTCAAGTGCGTGTTGAGCTAGATTCTGACCACGATTGGGGTGACGGTAACTTTTGCTATGTGGGCTACACTGCACGGGTGACCTTTCAAATTAGCCCCTAGGCTTTTGTATTTAATCCTCTGGGATAGGCAACCTTCATAGCAACCTTCATAGTTGCCTTTTATCTAGGCAATAAGGGATATTGATGCAACTTTATTCTTGACCCTGTGAAGTGCAGCACCATTCATAGATAAGATTAAATCTAATCAGTCTTATCCATAGCCATAAGCGGGGTTTATGTTGCAATCATTGGCGGACACAGTATGGCTCATTCCCTTCTACTCCCTGACGGGAATGGTGCTGTCCTTGATTTGGTCACCGGGGATTACGCGGAAAACGGGGCCACGGCCAGCGGGCTATTTGAATATCTTGCTCACCTTTTTCTCCTTTGTGCATGCCCTGTTGGCAACGGTGGCGATCGCCAACCAACCACCGCAGTATTTGCACTGGACGTGGCTGGATGTGGCGGGTCTGCACTTTGACATTCCCGTTGAAATTTCGATCTTGACAACTACCGCCCTGATGCTGATCACGGGCTTAAATTTGCTGGCCCAGGTTTTTGCGGTGGGCTACATGGAGATGGATTGGGGCTGGGCCCGCTTTTTTGCACTGCTTGCTCTTTTTGAAGGGGGCATGGGGGCGCTGGTCCTCCTTGACTCTCTCTTTTTCAGCTATGTGGTCTTGGAAATTCTGACCCTTGCCACTTACTTGCTGATTGGACTGTGGTTTAACCAGCCCTTGGTGGTGACGGGTGCCCGCGATGCCTTTTTAACGAAACGGGTAGGGGACTTAGTGCTACTGATGGGAGTGTTGGCGATTTACCCCCTTGCCGGTTCTTGGAATTACGACGATTTAGCGGCTTGGGCGGCAACGGCTCAAGTGAACCCCACCCTTATTACTCTGATTTGTTTAGCGCTAATTGCAGGTCCGATGGGGAAATGTGCCCAGTTTCCCCTGCACCTGTGGCTGGATGAGGCAATGGAAGGGCCAATTCCCGCCTCGATTTTGCGGAATGCAGTGGTTGTGTCTACGGGGGCATGGGTGCTGGTGAAGCTGACACCAGTCCTCAGCCTTTCCCCATTCGCTCTAACGGCCTTGTTGGTGATTGGGAGCGTCACCGCCTTAGGAGGAACCTTGATCGCCATTGCCCAAGTGGACATTAAACGCGCCCTCTCCTATTTGGTGAGTGCCTACATGGGGTGGGTGTTTATTGCTGTTGGCCTCAAGGAGCCGGGCTTAGCTTTTGTCTTTATCCTCACCTATAGCCTGGCCATGGCACTGCTAATGATGAGCATCGGCGGCATCATCTGGAATAGTATTACCCAAGATCTGCGCCTGCTGGGTGGGCTGTGGTCCCGGCGCCCCATTTCAGGGATCTCCTTCCTCGTCGGCTCCGCAGGGCTGCTGGCGGTTCCACCCTTGGCCAGCTTTTTCCCCCAGGCAGAATTGCTGGATACAGCTTTTGCCCAGCTGCCTTGGGTCGGGGTGGTGCTTCTGTTGATGAATACCTTTGCTGCTTTTAGTCTTGGGCGCACATTTTGCCTAGTTTGGGGCGGTGAGGTCCAACCGATGACGGCGCGATCGCCCGAGGTCTTTTGGCCGATGATTTTGCCGATGACCGTTGATCTGGGGTTCGTGCTGCATTTGCCCATTCTCATGGGGCGCTTTGATTGGGTGATTTGGACCCAGCCTTCCTTGACCACCGCTGCTGCACTGACTGTAACTGCTCTTTTGGGCTGGGGTGCAGCCGCATGGGTCTATCTCGGCAAAGCAGTTCCCAAACCCGTGCAGTTCCCCCTACCGTCGGTGCAGGATCTGCTGGCTTACGACTTCTATACGCCAAAGCTCTACAGGGCAACGGTGGTGGGAGTGGTGGATATTATTTCCCGCATTACCGCTTGGTTTGATCGCACGTTTGTGGACGGGACCGGCAATGCCTTTGGCGTGGTCACCCTTTTGGGGGGCGATCGCCTGAAATATAGTACAACGGGGCAATCCCAGGCCTATATCCTCACCATTTTGATGGGCGTTGCCATTCTAGTCATTGCCATTTGTTGGCCCCTGCTGGCCTAGTGCTCCATTCTTTGAGGTTTCTGCCCTATGCTGACACTGTTAATTGTTTTGCCAGTGATCGGTTCCCTCCTGATGCCGCTGCTGCCAGAGCGAGTCCTACGTTCGGTTACTTTAGTTATCGCTGGTGTCACCTTTGCCCTGTCCCTCTGGATGCTGACACAGTTCGATGTCCAGCAGAGCGCACTGCAATTTACGGAATTCCTGCCGTGGCTGTTGCCCTTGGGATTGAACTATTCCCTTGGTGTGGATGGTCTCTCGCTGCCCCTCATTGTTTTGGGAACCTTCTTGACCCTTGGGGTTGTATTGACGGGTGAAAAAAGTGGACAGCGGCTTTTTTATGCCCTTGTTCTTTTGGCCAATGCCGGCATTACAGGTGCCTTGGCTGCCCAGAATCTGCTGCTGTTTGTTCTCTTTTATGAACTTGAGTTGGTGCCCTTTTACCTGTTGATTTTGATCTGGGGTGGGCAGCGTCGTGAGCAAGCGGCGGTCAAGTTTCTCATCTATACGGCAGTGTCGGGCATTCTTGTCCTCGCTGCCTTTTTGGCAATGGGCTGGCTGACCCACGCTCCTAGTTTTGACTGTGCCGATATTCAAATCGCTGGCTTGGCACCCACCACTCAAGGGATTCTGCTGTTGCTGTTGATCTTGGGCTTTGGGATCAAAATGCCGTTGGTGCCCCTCCACAGTTGGTTGCCTGATGCCTATGTAGAAGCTTCAACTCCGACAGCAATTCTCCTTGGGGGGGTATTCGCAAAACTAGGTGCCTATGGCTTGGTGCGTTTTGCCCTAGGCGATTTTCCAGAGGTTTGGGGGCAGTTTTCTGGTCCCTTGGCGATCGTGGCGGCGGTGGGGATTGCCTATGGTGCCCTTGCGGCCATTGCCCAAAAGGATATTAAACGGATGGTGGCCTACAGTTCCATTGGCCACATGAGTTACGTCCTCCTAGGGGCAGCGGCTCATACCCACCTCAGCATGGTGGGGGCGATCGCCCAAATGGTGAGTCACGGCCTCGTCTTGGCACTCCTGTTCTATCTGGTGGGCGTGATTGAAACGAAAGTCGGCACCCGGGAACTGAATGTGCTCAATGGCTTGCTCAATCCGCTGCGGGGGTTGCCGACCACCAGTGCCCTCTTAATTTTGGGTGGCATGGCGAGCGCGGGTATTCCAGGACTTGTGGGGTTTGTGGCGGAATTTTTGATCTTTCAGGGCAGCTATGGAGTTTTCCCCGTGCCAACCCTGATTGCTGTGGTGGGCACTGGCCTCACAGCTGTTTATTTCGTGATTATGATCAACCGCACCTGCTTTGGTCGCCTTGACAATGCCACTGCCTACTACCCGCGCGTGGTGTGGTCAGAGAAAATGCCAGCCCTCGTCCTGACCCTGTTGATTCTGTTTTTGGGGGTTCAGCCCACCTGGCTGGTGCGTTGGAGTGAAACCACCAGTGCTCAGATCGTTGCTGCCGTCCCCAGTGCCAATGAAATTGTTGCCACCTTAGCCAAGCGTTAGGAGAATTTCCCATGGTTCAAGCAATGGAGCGCCCCAGTTCTGCCAAGCTGCCACCCCTAGATCATCCCCTCGCCGATATTATTTACCGCCTTGAGGCAGGAGGTGCCCTGATTCCCGATACCCCCGTGAACCTGATGAAAATTATCGGGATGTACAAGGCCTACTCAATTCCAATGGACTTCTACTGGCGGGACTTGCTCTATCTCGGTGAGCGGGTCTTTATTAATCCCTTTCCCTTCTTTAAGTATTTTCCGACCAAGGAATACTTTGAGTTGCCGAATCACTACGCCGGTGATACTGCCGATCTGCGGATTTGGCGCGGCCCTGCCCATGCCCACCCGGAACTCATGGAATTTATTGAAAAAGGGGAGACCGGCAAAATGCCCCGTCTGCTCCACCACCTCTGGCATGACCGCATCAACATGGAATTTTCCGAAGATTTAGCGCGGGCAATGATGTGGCACCGCATGGGCGGTCAGTTGGATATTTACCTTGACTCCGAGGAGTATAAAGCGGCAGCGGATAAGGCGATTCGTGCCTACTTCAAGCGCAACCCATTGATGCTTGGGCTGTACAAACTCTTTCCCGACCTCTTTTTAGAGCAGGCTCGCCAAGCCACGTACATGAATGTGCTGGGGCTATTTTGGGAAGTGATGGCACCCGTCTTCTTTGAGATTAGCGATCGCTACGATGAGGGCAGTATTACCAGTGTCAAGGATGCCATGAACTTCTTGGTCAATGGAATTTTTGCCGCTGCCGGTCGCCCTATTTACCACCATGTCTATATTGACGATGAGGTTCATGTCCTCGTGCCCAAAGAAAAAGGGTTTATGTGGCTCTACGAGGCGGCCTTCCCCTATGTGGAAGCGGTCTTTTACCGCACTTCTCCTTTCCGCGGCACAAAGTCCTACAATGCCCAAGCCAATCAGGTGCCCACTGATCAGGTGGACTTCCACTATGGTATTCTCTTTGCCGATAAATTCCCTGTGGGGACGGCGGGGATTCCACCAACGCTGCTCCACCAAGATATGTATCACTTCTTACCCCAGTACCTAAGGGATTACTTCCACCAGCACTGTCGCGGTGAGGATGATATTTTGGTGCAATTGGGCATTGCCTTCCAGCACGCTATGTACACCGTGACCTCCGCCGTTTTGCAAGCCACCCGTGCTGCCTTCTACTACCCCTTGGATGATCCCAATCCAGAGCATTTAATGGCGAATCGGCGCTTCTTTGTTGCCCAGATGGATCGCTTTTTGCGGCCCCAGTACGGCATTGCTGAAGCCTGCAAAATCCGCAATGTTCAAGATCCCAATTACTTGTAGTTATTTGTATTTGTAGAAAGTTGTAGGGCAGGAGAAGGGAGAGGGGGTGTATCTCTTCTCCCTTTTTGCTAGGCTGGAAGCAAAGTAAATTTTTGTAACGAGGTGTTACTGCTGTGGCTAAAGTCGAAATCTATACGTGGTCCCGTTGTCCTTTTTGTATTCGGGCAAAGCAATTGCTGACGCGCAAAGGAGTGAAGTTTACGGAGTACGTCATTGATGGAGATGAAGCTGCCCGTAGTGCGATGGCAAAACGAGCCCATGGCCGGCGATCGGTACCGCAGATTTTTATTGACAATGAACACATTGGTGGCTGTGACGATCTCTATGCCCTGGAGGCTCAAGGAAAATTGGATGCCCTGTTGCAAGAGGTCGCTTAGTGGATATTGCCTTTATTATTGACCCGATCGCCAGCCTTGACCCCGGCCACGATACCAGTGTGGCCTTGATGGAGGCTGCACAAGCGGCAGGGGCACGGGTGTGGGTAACGGAAATTTCCCAACTGCTGATCCAAGAAGGTCAGGTATGGGCGGCGCTGACCCCGATCCGGTTGTCGCCAGTGCAACTGGTGGATGGCCAGTGGCAGATTCCCCAACCTTGGTTTCAGCCGGGCGCAGTCGCATGGCGCCCCCTCAATACCTTCCGAGCAGTGTGGATGCGCAAGGATCCGCCCGTCAACGCCGCCTATCTCTATGCCACCTACTGTCTTGATTTAGTCGATCCCCAAACCACCCTTGTCCTCAACTCGCCAGCGGGGCTACGCCATGCCAATGAAAAGATGTATGCTCTGCAATTTACCAGTGTGATTCCCAAGACCATTGTGACTGCAGACAAGCAGCGCCTCCGTGAATTTGTGCAGCAGCAGGGCATGGCGGTGCTCAAACCCTTGGGGGGCAAAGGGGGCGAAGGCATTCTCTTTTTGCAGGCGGGCGATCGCAACCTCAACTCCATGATTGAAATCAGTACCCAACGGGGACAACTGCCTGTGATGCTGCAGGAATACCTACCCGCGGCTAAGGATGGGGACAAACGGATTATTCTCCTCAACGGCCAGCCGATCGGTGCCGTTAATCGGATTCCCACAGGGGATGAATTTCGGGGCAATATGGCCGCGGGTGGGCGCGTGGCAGCCGCAGAGATTACGGAGCGCGATCGCCAGATTTGTCAAACCCTCGCTCCTGCCCTTCAACGCGATGGCCTCTATTTTGTTGGCATTGATGTTATCGGCGGCTACTTAACAGAAGTGAATGTGACTAGCCCCACTGGTGTTCGCGAAATTGATCGCCTCAATGGGACTTGCCTCGCTCAACAGGTGATGACTTGGCTATTCAGTTAATGTTCCATTCATTCAATTCTCTGGATCAGATGGAAATGTTTTTGCAGCAATTGTGCTAACTGCATAGGAGGCTTAGGGAATTCAGGTATAGGTTGAATAGGGTAAATTTTTGCCAATAGAGTTCCTAGATGCGGACCGTTTAACAAGTTGGAGCTTTGGCTGCGGGACAAATCCAGATTGTCAACTCTAATGATTTAAGGATTAACTGTGGCTACTCCCCTAAGCAGTAAATGCCTAGATTGTGTGAGCTATTATGGTCTATTATCTGAATTCTACCCCCGTGAAATCAGTGAAATTGAGGTCAGTTGCAATAGTTTCCAACAGTTCGCGAGTTTTAGCTATAGGGATTAAGGCCCTTTTTACAGGAGCCAGCCTCTTAAGCAAAACTGCTGTACTGAGTCTGCTACTTTTCCCTATAATGGGTAATCTACGTTGTTTAGCATATCTATGAGTCGCGGCACGCTCTTCGATAAGGTTTGGGAACAGCACACAGTAGCTACACTGCCTTCAGGGCAAACTCAACTGTTTATTGGCCTGCACCTGATCCACGAAGTGACGAGTCCCCAAGCCTTTGCCATGCTGCGGGAGCGAGGGTTGCCAGTGCTCTATCCCCAGCGAACGATAGCGACTGTGGATCACATTGTGCCTACAGATACGCTGGCGCGTCCTCTCCAAGACGCCCTTGCCGAAGAGATGCTGCAAGCCCTTGAGGCGAATTGCCGTGCCCACAATATTCCCTTTTTTGGGATTGGCTCCGGTCGTCAGGGCATTGTCCATGTCATTGCCCCGGAGCAGGGGTTAACGCAACCCGGGATGACAATTGCCTGCGGCGATAGCCACACCTCTACCCACGGTGCTTTTGGGGCGATCGCCTTCGGTATTGGCACCAGTCAAGTGCGGGATGTTTTGGCCACCCAGACCCTTGCTCTCAATAAGCTGAAGGTTCGCAAAGTGGAAGTCAATGGCTCCCTTGGGGCTGGCGTCTATGCCAAAGATGTCATCCTGCACGTTATTCGCCACCTGGGTGTCAAAGGGGGTGTTGGCTATGCCTATGAATTTGCCGGTACCACCTTTGGCCAACTTTCAATGGAGGAACGCATGACCGTCTGCAATATGGCCATTGAGGGAGGTGCCCGCTGCGGCTATGTCAACCCCGATGAAACCACCTTTGCCTACCTCAGGGGACGCCCTTTTGCCCCCCAAGGAAAAGCCTGGGACGAAGCGGTGGCATGGTGGCGATCGCTAGCCAGTGATGCGGATGCTGAATACGATGATGTTGTTACATTTGCGGCTGCTGATATTGCACCGACGGTGACCTGGGGCATTACCCCCGGCCAGAGCGTTGCGGTGGATGGAACCTTGCCCACCCTAGAGAGCTTGCCCGAAGCAGAACGGGCGATCGCTGCAGAAGCCTATGCCTACATGGATCTACAACCAGGTCAGCCCATTCAAGGAACCAAGATTGATGTCTGCTTTATCGGCAGTTGTACCAATGGGCGCATCAGTGACCTGCGGCAGGCGGCCAAAGTTGTCGAAGGGCGCAAAGTCAAACCCGGTGTCAAAGCCTTCGTTGTCCCCGGTTCAGAACGAGTGAAAGCCCAAGCCGAAGCTGAAGGCCTAGATGTCATTTTCAAAGCCGCAGGGTTTGAATGGCGCAACCCTGGCTGTTCAATGTGCCTTGCCATGAACCCCGACAAGCTGCAAGGGCGTCAAATCAGCGCCTCCTCCTCCAATCGCAACTTCAAAGGACGCCAAGGCTCTCCCAGCGGGCGCACTCTCCTCATGAGTCCGGCGATGGTGGCAGCAGCGGCAATTGCCGGTGAAGTTACCGATGTGCGAGCGTTCCTTTAGACTCCTGCTGAATTCCCGAGCAGCCCCTTTGCGCTCACTGTTTTGTCAAGGCAGTTCCTCAGAGAGGAGAGACTATAGAGAAATAGTCTCGTCTAGGATCATCATCTAGGATCATCATAATGTGATGTTCGATGTTCTAGACGAGGCGTTCCTATGAAGGTGTTACAGAGTGTGCTGGGTACTCTAGTTTTGGGTGTGGCCTCTGCCCTGCCGGCTGCCGCTGAAACCCTGATTTCCGATAGCGGTCTGACCCGCATTGATAACTATCAGTTCAGCCACGCCCCCGGAGATGTCTTGACCTACACCACAAAGGTCAATGGGCGACTTTATGAGGGCACAATTACCCTAACGGCAATCGGCAATGGATTTGTGCGTGGCTTTTTTAGCGATCGCGATCTAGGGGGTAATTTTGGCTGTAGTGGTGAAGTCACCATTCAATGGGTGCGTACCGATCGCTATATTTCCGTCTGGCGCATTGGTGGCACCTATGCTCCGTACCTGCGGTGTCCACAGGCGGGAACCACGGCTCGCTTAAATATGCGCCGTTATCCCTGAGGGGGAGTGCCAACTGGTGGGCAGTCTCCTCGACAAATAATTAATAAATTAATAATTAGTAACATTCAACTGCGATCATGAATTAAAATAAGTTTTGGCACCTTTGGTGCTGGCAGGGAGAAGTTTTCAAGAATGATCATTGACGAATTTGAGCACTTTACCGAATTATTGGTGAACTACACCGATGATCTGATTTGCTTGCACGCAACCGATGGCAACTACCTATACGTGACTCCCTCCAGTCAAACCCTTTTGGGCTATTCTCCTGAAGAACTGATTGGTAAAAATCCCTATACCCTGTTTCACCCTGAGGATGCTGAGCGAATTCGCAGTGGCGCCCACGCCCTCGCCCTAAAGGGCAGCGCCAATTTGACAGAAACCTATCGCATGCGGAAAAAAAGTGGTGGCTATGTTTGGTTAGAAACCTTCATTCAACCCATTTGTGATGAAGCAGGAAATGTTTTATTTTTAGTGACAACATCGCGGGATATTACGCGTCGCTGTCAACTGGAACTAGAACTCAAAGCGAATCAGAAACTCTTAGAAGCCTTTTTTCAGCAGTCCCTTGAGGCCTGCTTTTTCATGATGTTGGATCAGCCTATTCGCTGGGATGACACGGTCAATAAAGAAGACATATTGGAGTATGTCTTTGATCATCAGCGGATTACCCGCGTCAACAATGCCTTTGCCCAGCAGTATCAATTGCCCCCCCAAGAGTTAATTGGCCGAACACCGCGCCTTTGCTTTAAGGAGAATCTGGAACTGGCTAAACGCTTGTGGCGAGCCCTCTTTGATTTGGGCTACTTTCACACTGAACTTGAGTTGCACCGCCACGATGGTAGCTCTTTTTGGATGGAAGGGAGTTACGTTTGTCTGTACAACGAAAATCGGGAAATTATTGGCCACTTTGGTGTGCAGCGGGACATTAGCGATCGCATCCGTCTGCAGGCGGAAATTGTCCAAAAGACAGCTGAACTAGAGTATTTCTTTGGCTCTTCCCTAGAGCTATTTATGATCGCCGATAGTGAGGGACGGCTGCGGCGGGTGAATCAACATTGGCAAACCTGCCTAGGCTATGACCTACATCAGGTGATGGGGGCAAAGTTTGAGGAATTTCTGCATCCGGGCGATCGCTCCCGCCATCGAGAAATGCAGCAACGTCTCCTTGCCGGCGAGCAAATCACGAACCACACGATTCGCCTGCGCACGCAGCGGGGAGACTACCGCTGGTATGAATGGCAAGGACTGCTGAGCCAGGGTCGAATTTACGCAGCGGCGCGGGATGTGACTGAGCAGCAGCAATTTGGCGATCGCCTGCAAGCGGCCTACAGCCAAGTGAGTGACATTTTAGAGAGCATGTCCGATCACTTCTTTGAGGTCGATCATGATTTTACGGTTATTTATGTCAATGGCAATCTCTGCCGCTTGGTGGGCAAATCCGCCTCACAAATGCTAGGAAAAAACCTCTGGGAGCTCTTCCCCGATGCCCGCAACTCGATTTTTGAGGAGCAATGTCAGCGGGCAATGACACAGCAGACTCCGGTCCAATTTGAAGCCTTTTATGAGGGGCTCAACCAGTGGTTCGCCGTACGGGTATTTCCCACCAGCCGTGGTTTGGCCATTTTCTGCCAAAATACTACACTGCAAGTGGACTCCAGTACCTTGTTGCAGCGGCGGCAAACTCAAGCCGAACTCCTGCATCGTCTGACCATCAAAATCCGCCGCTCATTAGATGTAGAAACCGTCCTCAAAACCGCCCTAGAAGAAATCCGCCAGCTCTTGAACGTAGATCGCACCGTCATTTTCCAGTTCTACGCTGACGGCAGAGGGGAAGTGGTGGCCGAGTCCGTTGCAGCACCCCAGTTTTCCCTCCTCAACCGTACATTTTGTGATCCTTGTTTTCAACGGGAGGCTGCCGAAGCCTACCTGCAAGGGCGAGTGCTGGCGCTTGCGGACATTAACACCGCCACAATAGCTCAGTGTCACCGCGACTTTCTCAACCAATTGCAGGTGCGTGCCCTCTTAGCAGTACCGATTATTGAGGAGGAACGCCTCTGGGGATTATTTCTGTGCCACCACTGCTCTTCGCCGCGGCCTTGGGCCAATGACGAGGTGGAACTGATCCGCCAACTGGGGGAACAACTGGGCTTTGGTATTCACCGTGCTGAATTAGTGAGTGCGCTACATCAGGAAAAAGAGCGCTATCGGCGGGTTCTCGAGGCGCAGACAGAACTGCTCTACCGCTGCACGCCTGAGGGACATCTGACCTTTGGCAATCCCGCCTTCTTTCGCTATCTGGCTGAAGTGGGCGTGAGTTGTGATCTGGGGGAGGTCCTCCAACATCCCTTTGATCCTGTAACCCAGCAACGCTTTCAACAGCATCTGCAAACCCTCAGCCCAACGCAGCCCATCAGCACCATTGAATGCGCTGTGACATTAAGTACAGGACAAAGTACAGGACAGCTTGCCTGGTTTGAATGGACAACACGTGCCTTTTTTGATCACCATGGGCGCTGTGTGGAGTATCAATGTGTGGGGCATGATATTACCCGCCGCAAACAAATGGAGGAGCAGCTCATTCACGATGCTCTCCACGATCCCCTGACGGGACTTCCCAACCGTACCCTCCTCCAGGAGCGATTGCAGCATTGTTGGCGACAATATCAACGCCGTGGCGATCGCCCCTTTGCTGTTGTTTTCATTGATATTGATCGCTTTAAGCGCGTTAACGATAGCTTGGGACACCAAGCCGGTGACCAGGTACTCATCACCCTTGCCCAGCGAATGCAGAGTGTGGTGCGTGAGGGGGATACCTTAGCTCACCTGAGTGGGGATGAATTTGTGGTCCTCTGTGAAGACCTTGATTCTCAACAGATGGTGGCACAAGTGCAAGCGCGGATTGCTGATCTAGAGCGGGTAATTCAGGAACCCCTGATCATTGATGGTCACTTGTTAAGCCTGAGTGCCAGTATTGGTGTGGCCTTTAGCGATCGCGAGGCCGCCTCTGCCGCTACCCTCCTGCGGGATGCTGACATTGCCATGTACCAAGCAAAAAAACAGGGACTGGGGCAGTGTCGCATCTTTGACCCGCAAATGCACACCCAAGCCCAAAGTTGCTTTACCCTTGAGAGCCAACTGCATCAGGCGATCGCCAACAGTGAGTTACAGGTGTATTTCCAGCCCATTGTTGAGATGAATACGGGGGCAATTGTAGGACTTGAGGCCCTCAGCCGATGGTTTGACCCCGAAAAAGGTGAAATTCCTCCCAGTGAATTTATCACCCTGGCGGAGCAGGCAGGTCTCATCGTTAGCCTTGGCCGGCAGGTCCTTGAACGCGCGATCCAGGAATTTAGCCAGTGGCGGCAACAGGACAGCCGTCGCCAGACCATGACCCTGGGTATTAATATCTCGCCTCAACAACTGGTGGATGCCAACTTTGTCGGTGATATTTTGGCGGTGCTGCGCAGTGCCCAATTGCCCCCCCATCTCCTCCATCTGGAGATTACTGAAACGACAATGATCCGCAACCTTGAAGCCACATTGCAGGTGGCCGAGGAACTGCAACAACTGGGGGTTGCCCTCAACATTGATGATTTTGGCACAGGTTATTCCTCCCTGAGTCGGTTGCATCAGTTACCCATCCACGCCCTGAAAATTGATCGCTCCTTTGTCCAGAGCTTAGAGGAAAGCCGAGCGGCACAGGAAATTATTGGTGCCGTGATTGCCCTAGGCAAGAGTCTACGTTTAGATGTGGTTGCAGAAGGCGTGGAAACGGCGGTTCAAGCCGCCCAATTGATGGATCTCGGCTGTCTGTATGGCCAAGGGTACTTCTTCTATCCGCCCTTGCCCATTGATCGCCTGCCTTAGGATTTGCTGCTGGTATCCTCATGGGGAAGAAAGGGGAGGCTTTCCCACCAACTTTGATAGTTTTTGGTGATTTCCTGCCACCAGTCGGCGGGCTGCTGCAGGGCCTGTTGCAGGCGATCGCGCTCCTGTTCGAGGCGTTGAAGATTCATCTCCAGTTGGTGATAGGTGGCTTCTAGGGTGGTGAGTTGATCATTGAGGCTTTGGTGCTGCTGTTGCCAGTAATCGCGCTCTGCTCGTAAGTGTTGATTTTCCGCGGTTATTGCCTGAAGTTGCTGCTGGAGTTGAGTGCAGTAATTTTGTAGCCGTGCCAATTCGGCTTCAAGGGTGGCGTTTTGGGACGGATGCCGTAGCGATCGCAGAATCGTCCACAGCAGAATCAGCGTGGCCACTACGCCGTAGCTAGCCAGTACCCAGGTCCCCTGTGCAGATAATGCCGCCCACACCATGATGCATCCTAGGAAATGGATACCGCTAAGGGGGGAGCGATCGCCTCTGCAAGATATTGCCGCAGCACCATGGCTAACCAATCCACATCGGCAGCGGTGGTCTCTCGCCCCAAGGTAATACGAATTCCTGCTTTGGCGGTTTCAGGATCGTAGCCCATGGCCAAGAGGGTTGGACTTGGTTGGGTTTGGCCACTTTGACAGGCGGATCCCGCACTAATGCCAATCCCTGCCAGGTTGAGTTGCCGGACAAAGGTTTTGCCATTCAAGGGCTGGCCGTGGCGATCGCGCACAATCAAACTCAAGTGATGGGGCAGTCGCTGCCAGGGATGTCCCGTTTGTTCCACTTGGGGATGATTCTGTAACTGCTGCCACAGGCGATCGCGCAATTGAGCAAGTCGCATTGGTTCTATTGCTAGTTCAGTGGCTGCCCACGCCGCCGCTACCCCAAAACCCACGAGGGTCGGCACTGCCTGCGTTCCTGCCCGCAGGCCAACTTCTTGTCCACCGCCGCGCAAGAGCGGTTCTAAGGCCACCCCCGATCGCACATAGAGCGCCCCCGCCCCCTGAGGGCCGTAAATTTTATGACTAGACAGGGAGAGTAAATCTACCCCCAAGCGTCGCACATCCAAGGGAACTCGTCCCGCCACTTGAACCGCATCTGTGTGGAAAAGCACCCCTCCCTCTTGGCAAATGGCTGCGAGTTCAGTAATGGGTTGGAGGGTGCCCACCTCACTTTGGCCGTAGATAATGGAGACCAAAACCGTATTCGGTTGAAGTGCCTGCCGCAGTTGAGTAGGTTCCACCTGTCCCCAGTGATTCACCGGCAAGCGCGTCACCTGCCAGCCTTGGGCTTCAAGGGCAGCAGCCGGTTTAGCCACCGCCGAATGCTCAACCGCCGAAATAATTAAATGCTGAGGTTGGCGGTAGCGCTGGCAAACTCCCCACAGGGCAAGATTATCGGCTTCTGTGCCCCCAGAGGTAAAGATGATCTCATCGGCTTGGGCATGAATCAGTGCCGCCACCTGCATCCGCGCCTGTTCCAGGGCGATCGCCGCCCGTTGTCCCCACTCGTGAGTACTGGACGGATTGCCCCACTGCTGCTCATAGGCCGCCGCCATGGCCGCAAGAGCCTCCGCTCGACAGGGGGTCGTCGCACCATAGTCGAAATACAGTTGCATGGGCCGGAGCAGCTCCCAGAAACCAGTGGTGGAACTGTCTTAAAACTCAGTCCCTTAAGCCCATTGTAACTGATGATTCCCTAGCTCCTTTTTGCTGCCAAAGCGCTGATTTTAGGAAATAACGCTTAGCATCAGCAACAGCTGGTAGAAACCTTTGCAGGGTTGCCTCAGACCCTATCCTGGTCTTGATCATGGTCTTGCAGGTATTGATATCCCTTTTCAGAGATCTCCCAGGTGCCATAGGGGCTGCCGCTCTTGAGAAGACCGTTTTTGACCATGTCGTCCCTTGCCCATCGAGCCGTATCTCGCCAACACGGCTCGTTACCGGAAGGGACGGGCTGAAGGTCCGCCTCTGTCAGGATTTCTTGCACCTCCTCGTATACTTCCTCAAGCACATCTGCAGTCCTGCCAGAACCGCCACGACGAGCAAGGACGCGCAGGATCGGCCGGTAGTACTCACGGTTCGGTGTGCCCTTACCACGGGGCAGCCGACCCAAATTGCCACGGCTCTTCTTTAAATTGTTCTGTGTCACCTCGATATGCCTCCAACTTGAAGGTTTCCAACCAGAACCTGCCTCACGATCGGTCTTTAGAAGAGGACATTTAGGGTGGACCAATCCACTTGGGGATAGAGGCGTTCCAGTTCCCCTAGGCAGGTAAACTTTTGCTGTCGCCGTCGCTCTAAAATCGCATTGGCTGTGGTGGCGTCAATTCCTAATTTTTGTTGCATCTGTTGGCGAGTAGCACGGTTGATGGCGATCGCCGGCCGACTGTTTGGATCGGGAGCAACGGTTTGCGCCTCAAGGGGCCCTAGGGTTGCATCCAAAGTGTCTGTATTAGCCGCAGCAGGACTGTCCTGATGGCTAGAGGGCATTTCCTCGCCGATCTGGCCATCGCGGGGAATCGCGTAGTGGAGAAAATCCCGCGCCAAGCGGGTATTGGGGAAAATGGCTTGTGCTTCTGCCAAAAGATCTTCCACCTGCACAGGGTTGCCGGGGGCGTAGCGGGCGCTAAAGTGGGTGAGGAAAAGCAATTTCACTTGGGCAAAAGCTGCTACCTGCGCCGCCATGGTGGATGTGGAGTGGAGACGGGCAAAGGCCAGATTCGCTTCCTGGTGGGAAAAGGTGGCTTCGTGAATGAGGACATCCGCCTGCTGGGACAATTCCACAGCACTATCACAAAAGACGGTATCGGTACAATAGACCATACTGCGTCCTCGCTGCGGCGGATCGCAGAAGTCGCGACCATCAAAGGTGCGGCCATCCTCTAAAGTGATGGTTTTTCCCTGCTTGAGTTGACCATATAGAGGGCCAAAGGGAATCCCCAGGGCTTGGGCTTTTTCCACATGAAACCGACCGGGGCGATCCCCCTCAGTCACCCGGTAGCCAAAGGCGGGAACGCGATGATGCAGCAGCCGACAGGTGACGGTAAACTCACCATCGCTAAAGACTTCCCCCGGCTCTACCGTATGCACTTGCAACTTGTAGGGCAGTCGCATCACTGACCAGCGCAAACAACTGGCAATGTAGCGATCTAAGGTCGGTGGGCCATAGACATCAATTTGACTCACCGTTCCCGCAAGGCCACAACTGGCCAGCAAGCCCATTAGGCCAAAGATGTGATCGCCGTGCATGTGGGTAATGAAAATCCGGCGAATCTGACTGGTTCGCAGGTCGCTGCGCAGCAATTGGTGCTGGGTGGCTTCACCGCAGTCAAAGAGCCAAATTTCCTTGCGTTGGGGCAGCCGCAGAGCCACACTGGAAACATTGCGTGTGCGGGTGGGCACCCCAGAACTAGTGCCTAGAAATGTAATTTCCACGCTTAGTTGTCTAGGAGTTGCAGATCATCAAAACGGATTTCCACAGTGCTGGTTTGGCCATTTTCATGGGTGTGCACCACCTGCCGACTCATGAGATAGTAGTTGCCCACGGGTACATAGGTATCCTCAAACGCCATTTGCCGCACCACTTCGTTCGTCTGGGGATTGCGGAAGACAGCCACATAGTTGGTGGAAATGTAGCCTGAGCCGGTGTCAAGGGCTTCCTGATGGGTAATGGCAAAGGCGACCCGGCCCATGACACGGCTAACGTAGACAATTTGATTGTCCCTGACTTTGTAGTTGGAGCCCATGGCATCGCCACTGACGAGGATCTCCACGGCACCGCTGGCATCGGTTTGGCCAATTTGAAACGTGTTTTTACCGTGGGCTGCCTCAAAACTGTTGCGTTTGCGGTGAACAATCACATCCCGTAGTTGATTGTAGAGGGATTCCCGGATATGTTCATCTTCGATCCCGCTTACCTCAACGCTGTAGTCACGGCTAACTTTGACCTGCCCTTGGTAGGTGCGATCGCCCTCAATGAGTGTGACCTTTGCCGTAAAGCCGGGAAAATTTTCATCCCATGTGTAACGATTTTCGTAGGCAGCGCGAAAGAGCGCCTGCGCATCAAGGGCCTGTGTTGCTGGCATCGGTGCATCCTCGGTAACAGTTACTGTGTTTTAAGATAACTGATTCTCACCCCCCTTGACGGCCACGTATATCTAGTGTTCACTAGGGTTAAATCACAGCGTACTACACTAGATGTATAACCCCTAGGGGATCGTTCTCCTTTTTGACTGGACAGAAACACTATGGTGGCACAACTCTCGGTTTCCGCTTCTGAGGCAAGCTTGCCCCTAACCTATGGCATTGAGGGAGTGGTGCAGGTGTTTACCTGTCCGCAGCGGCACTTTTTCACCACAGTCATGGCCCAGGCGTTGCGGGTTGCTGCCCAGGGCAGTGAGGTTATGATTGTTCAATTCCTCAAGGGCGGCATTCAAATGGGGGTCGAGCACCCGATTCAGTTGGGGCAGCATCTCACTTGGTGGCGACCGGCGCTGCAACGCTGTTTAGGCCAAGGAGATTCGATCACTCCCCAAGAAAAGGCAGCAGTGCGTGAGCTGTGGCAGCATTTGCAAACCAAAGTGCAGGAGGGACAGCACCGTTTGGTGGTTTTAGATGAGGTAAGTGTGGCCATGCAACTGGGGGTGCTCACTGAAGGGGAGGTACTGGACTTTCTCAAGAATCGGCCACGCACCCTCGATGTCATGTTGACGGGGCCTGAAATGCCAGAATCGCTGCTGGCGATCGCTGACCAAATTACACAGTTACGTCGTTTGATTTAGGTGGAATGATTTAGGTCTAATTGAGGGGGGCAGAAACGGTTTCTAACCACTCGAGCAGATACTCATTCACCAAGTCGGGTTGCTCCTGCTGCACAAAGTGGCCACAGTGGTCCAAGTATTGAATTTTCAGTTCCTTAACGTAGGCTTCCGTGCCGTAGGTCAGTTCAATGCCCAAGATGGGGTCTTGGCGCCCCCAGAGCATCAGCGTTGGTATGTCGAGTACGCCCCACTCGCGACTGTAAAGACTTTGTAACCCCGCACGGTAGTAGTTGAGCATTCCCGATAGAGCACCCCGCTGAGCCGCGGCATCCTGATAGCGGGCAATGTCCAGGGGGCGGATGGCCTGCTGGTTCACAGCTGCCCAGCGAAAGATTTGGGCGATCGCCCCATAGCCTCCCCACTCCAAGAGTATCTCTGGTAGCCACGGCAGCTGAAAGAGCAGCATATAACTACTGCGCAACCATTGCTCAAAACTCAACTGTTGAAACTTGGCAGGATGGGGGCAAGCCAGCACACTCAGGGTTTGAATCCGCTCAGGTGCGGCATAGGCAACCCCCCAGGCAACCATTCCCCCCCAATCGTGCCCCACCAAGTGGCAGCGCCGATAGCCAAGGCCGTCAAGGACACCGACAATGTCAAGAATTAATTCATCAAGAACATAGCTAGCGGTATCTTGGGGTTTATCGCTGAGATGATAGCCCCGCAAATCTAGGGCAACGACTTTGTGCTTTTCCGCCAATACCGGAATTTGATGTCGCCAAGAGTACCAAAACTCTGGAAAACCATGGAGCAGCAGCACCAACTCCCCCTCTCCTTGGGTGACATAGTGCAGACGAATACCATTGGAGACAATAAACTTATGGATCCACGGGCCTTCAATCATATGCATCTTGGGGGCTGGCACTTTCCACTATACCCAAGGAAACCCTGAAGGAGGGTGTTGCCGCAGCCTCAAGAATAAAACCCCCAGCTGGAATGCGCCGTGGGGGTAATATGTGACCTAAGGAGTCGGAATGCTCCTCGTATAGGGGCAAAGCTGACAATTCCTACCAACTTAATAGGCAAGGGTTTCGAGCGCCTGACGCAGGTAAGCGGTAACGCAAGCATCAAGATCCGTGGGCTGCTCAATAACAACACTCGCCTGCTTTTCGCTCAGCCAGCGCTGAAAACCCGAGCTGTGGGCGATCGCTCGCTTTAGGGAGTTCCAAACCTCGGCGGAGGCTTGCGGGTTGGGAACCGTAACACTTTCCATAGATACTCTCCTAGTCGGTTTGGAGTGAGCGGAAGGAATCAGTTATGGTTCTACGATAGCTTAGGAAACTCCCCCCGTCTGTATGGAATGTTACGACTTATTTCACAATTTAGCTAAGAATGAGCTAAGAATCAAAAAAAGACGCGGTGTTGTAGGCAAGGCATCTGTTGACGCACTTGCTCGAGGCGGCTGGGTTCAATGGCCGCAATGGCGAGGCCGGGGCGATCGCCCGCATCGGCGAGGATGGTTCCCCAAGGATCCACAATCAGTGCATGGCCGTGGGTTTGCCGCCGTGCATAGTGAATCCCCGTCTGGGCCGGGGCAATCACATAACAGGTATTTTCGATTGCCCGAGCCTGCAGTAGAACTTGCCAGTGATCCTTACCCGTGAAGGCAGTAAAGGCAGCTGGCACAAACAACACCGTTGCCCCCGCTTGAGAGAGGGCACGGTAAAGTTCTGGAAAGCGGACATCATAGCACACCGACAAGCCAATATTGCCCAGTTCCTTACTGGGATAGACCGAGGGCAACTGCCGTCCAGCAAGCACTGTGCCCGATTCGTGGTAAATATTGCCATCGGGCAAATCGACATCAAATAAATGCACCTTTTGGTAGCGGCTCAATTCTTCCCCCGTCGGCCCAATCAATACCGCTGTGTTATAGACCTTGCCTGCCGTTGCCGGCACCGGGTAGCCACCCCCCACCAGCGTAATCTGAAATCGCTGGGCCATTCGTTTCAAAAAGGCCTCAGTCCGCTCAGCGATCGCTGCCGCTTGGGCAACCTTCTCGCGATCGTCACCCAGAAAGGAAAAATTTTCTGGCAACCCAATCAGTTCTGCCCCTTGTTGCACCGCCAATTCAATGAGTTCTTCTGCCTGAGCCAAATTGGCTTCAAGATTGGGTTGGCTCGTCATTTGGACTGCGGCAGCGAGATAGGATTTCATGCCCGTTGCAAAAAAGACAGCAACCCCTCATTCTAGCGCTGCAATCTGCCTAGGGCAAGTTTAGCGAGAACGCAGGTTCCGCAAGATCGGATTGCGTTGGGTAGGGAGCTGATGCTCATGGGCAGTGCGATAGGCCCAAAAGACATAGCCGGCAATAAAGAGGTTCAACAGCACGACTAGCAGGAGCTTGGTACTGCTAATGGGATGCAAGCGCGGCGTTTTTTGGGGTAGAAATTGGAGGGCCATGGCTGCGCTCAGAACGCAACAGTTCCAGAGTCCACCATCATTAGTCGTTGCTCAGTCTCAATTTGTCTCAGTTTGTCTCAATTTGTCTTCTGTGACCAACAATGGCGAAGTTCCGGTTGCCTCTACTATAGATGCTCCCTCAGGCACAACCCCGCATCTGAAATGTCTTTTAATAGTTGATCATAAAACTATATTATTTATTATTCTCAGACATGCTAAGGTACCCCTAAAAAGCCATCCGCCCCCCAGGAAGGCCTCGGGAGCGGTCTGGTGGTTATCGTGAGTATCAACTCCTAGGAGAAGCGACCTCCTAGATGCTGATTTAAAATCAACAGATGGAGAACAACTCTTCCCTAGAGCTGAGGAACTCCAAAACGACGACCCAAGCGTTTACTACTATCTGCCATGGGCATCACCTCCATCTCCCTAAACGGTAACTTGCAAAACAACTGGCTTTAGGATAGCACACTCAAACGGTGTTGTGGCAAGCGCTGGGCAAAATTAGCATGGCATCGCCAAAGGAATAGAAGCGGTACTGGCGATCGATGGCCTGTTGGTACAACTGCAGCAACCGTTCACGGCCAATAAAGGCACTGACAAGCATCATCAAGCTAGAGCGGGGCAGATGAAAGTTGGTAATGAACCCCTCGACAATCTTGGGCTGATACCCCGGATAAATATAGAGATCGCTCTTGCCGCAAAAGGGCTGAAGGGTGCCTGACTGGGCAGCTGTTTCTAGGGAGCGAATAACGGTGGTGCCGACGGCAATGATTCGTCCCCCGGCGGCTTTGGCCGCCTGAATCCGTTCGACGGTGGCAGCCGGTACCTCAATCCATTCTTCGTGGAGATGGTGGTGACGAATATCCTTGGCCTCCACAGGACGAAAGGTGCCAATGCCCACATGGAGCGTTAGAAAACAGTGATCAATGCCGCGATAGGCCAACTTGCTAAAGAGTTCGGGAGTAAAATGCAAGCCAGCGGTTGGCGCAGCCACGGCACCGGGACGGCGGGCATAGACGGTTTGGTACTGCTCAGTATCCGCAATGGGATGATCAATGTAGGGAGGTAAGGGCACTTCCCCCAGGTGATCCAGGTATGACCACAGGCGATCGCCCGGCGGCAGGTCGAATTCAATCACCCGTCCTCGGGTTTCCTCATCAATGGCCTGTACCGTTGCTTGCAGCGAGCCGATTTGAATCACTGCCCCAGGGCGCAATTTTCGACCGGGTTTTACCAAGGCCAACCACTGGCGATCGCTCAACTCTTCAAGGAGAAACACCTCAACGGTGCCGCCGGCGCCGCCCACTTTTTGACCCATCAGCCGCGCTGGAATCACCCGCGTATCATTGAGCACCAGCAGATCCCCTGGCTCTAACAGTTGCGGTAGCTCATAGAAGTAGTGATCTGCGGCTGTGTTGCGGGTCACCACCATCAGGCGGGAGCGATCGCGGGGGGAAACCGGCTGTTGGGCAATCCGCTCCGCCGGCAAGGAATAGTCGTAGGCATCGAGGGAAAAATCCGCAGGGTTAGGCATCACTTGGGGGCGATCAACGGTGAGGATGAGGGCTTTTCTACAGTATTAGACCGATTCATAGAAGTCATAACAGCCAGAAAGCTAAAGGCAGCAGTGGCAACACCCACAGCAATCAGCAGGAGCAGCCACCCTTGGGAACCAAGTTTATGGACTTGCTGCAGTTGGGGTTGAGGGGATTCCAGAACTTGGGAAACCGTCAGATTGAGTTCTGATGGCTCGGGTGGAGGGACGTAGCCCATTGTAATGTCTGTCACCTCTGGCAGCTCCCCTTGACAGACAATGTTGCTATAGTCCAAGTCAAGGACACCGGCTGTATTCTTTACCCGACAGTGAATGAGCACCACCGTTACATTGTCATGGCCATTGAGGCGATTGGCAAGATCAATCAGTTGTTCAGCAGCAGCAGTAAGGGAAACCCGACCTTGGAGTACAGGCAGCAGGTACTGTCGCCAGTAGGTTTCCACGCGGTTAAAGTCGCTGAGACCGTCGGAACACAGCAGCAGAATTCCCTCTTCATCCAGCAAAAAGCGCTCAACCGTGGGGTGGAGATGCTGGGAGGGTGCCATGCCCAAAGCTTGCACCAAGGAGCCACCATAGGGCAACTCCAGGGCTTGATGGTAGGTACTCATTCCCAAGCGCACATCGCGGCTGGCCACATCGTCATCGAGGGTGAGTTGGTAGCAGCCCCAGCGGTTGATCCAGTAGGCGCGGCTGTCCCCAATGTGGGCAAGGTAAAGATGGGCGTGTTCAATCAGGGCACCGACAACCGTGGTTCCCATGCGCTGGCGCTCGTGGCGCTGCTCCGTATCATTGCGTTGATTGATCGCATCATTAGTGGCGTGAATGGCTGTTTGAATCGCTTGCTCCACTGTGGCGGGAGGGGTCTCTAGAAGATTAAGGGATTTGAGGGTTTCCGCCAGGATGTCAATGGCCAAGCCTGAGGCCACATCGCCGCCTTCATGGCCCCCCACACCATCGCACACCAAGGCCAAAACCCGTGACTGATCGGCAAGGTCAGTCTGGGGCAAGCACTTATCCTCATTGCGACTGCGACTAGGCCCCTGGTCGGAGCGGCTGGCAATATCGTAGTGGTACTCATAACCAAGGTCATCGAGAGCCTGTTGAAAGAGGACCTCTAGGGTTTGGCGCACAGATTCAGGGGCGGCTTCCCGAGGATCCTGCATTTGTTGACACAGGATTGTGAAGGCCTGCTGAAAGTTTTCCCCTTGATCGGTAAAGTTGAAATGGGTTTGCCAGAATTGGCCAAGGTCAGCCAAAGTAGGATTATTGCCTGCTTGCAGTTGCAGAAGCCGCACCAGGGAACCCTCGGCTCGCAAAAGCTGGGGATTGAGGAGTGTGAGAGCTACATTTTCTGCCACCAGCGCTGGCCAAAGGGAGATGATTTGCCATAACCAGTTGAGGCGGCGCACTAAATTGGCTTTGTCCCAGATGGTGGTGAGGGGAGCGGCATGGGTCAGGCCGGGGACAACTTTGGCATCGGCAATGTCAATGCAACTGACGGGGGCATGCTCAAGGAGCAACAGTTCTCCTTCTGGGAGGGAAAGCGCGCCAAAGAGTTCTGGAACATGGGGACGCTTGGGAAATAGACGTAGGTAGGGACGGTAAAGTTGGGCAGTATTGTCCACACTGGGGGCTGGCTCCCCCGGCAATAAGTCCAAGAGCAAGTGTTTGCCTTGCACCAAGTAGCGATCGCCCACCAGCTCACCGACGCTATAGTGATCCAAAGCGGAGCCAATGGCCCACAAATAGCGTTTTAGGAGTGGCACCTGACAGTGGTGACACTCAACTTGGTGAATGGAATTGGCTGTGCCACACTCCGGGCAAATAAGATTAGGGGCAGGTGGATTCATCGCTTCAATCCTGAGATGGCCGCCGCAGTCATAATCACCCGCAGCAGGTATGCATCAAGTTACTGAGCCAGTCATTCGCTAGTTCATAGCAGCGGCAAATAGCATACATTCCAATTCCCTATCCTAGCCTTTCTGCGGCAACAGCGGAATTGTGGGTCAAGCCTATAGGTGCCTACCGCAGCCCCCAGGATAGAATTGAATAAAGCCAATCTTTAGGCAAGGGCATCAAAACCAGGGGTGCAAATTTTTGTGAATTTTAATGTTATTTGCTACAGCGCTTATCAATAAACGCATAAATCATAAATAAAGTCTTAAGGAATCATCGAGTTGAGAGGGATAGACTATGGAGCAATTGAGTTCAGGCTTAAATTTGCAAGCCTTAGTGCAAACGCACTTTGTTTCAATTGCTCCAGGGGATTCCTTCAATAACATTCTCCAAGGCTTACAGGAAAGTCAGGGTTCTGGCCTTGTTGTAGAGGAGCAGGGGCAGTTTCGGGGATTGATCACCCAACGGGAAGTGATCCGCGCCCTTGGCAAGGGCTACTCTCCCCAGGAGATAACTGCTGAGCGGATCATGCTGCCATCGGACTACTGTTTGAGCCTCAAGGATCTGGATCATCTCCTGGGGGTTCTCGGGCGTTTTCGTCATCTGGGCGTGGATGCCCTGGCAGTGGTCAATGACTCTCAAGGGGTTGAAGGACTGCTGACCCGCCAAGCGCTGCGTGAGCGCTTGCGCCCTGCGGATCTGCTGCGGATCAAGCGGGTAGTGGAGGTGATGGTATCTGATGTGGCCACTATTACGGCTGAGGCTTCGTTACAGGAGGCAGTTGTTCTGATGAGCGAACGGGGTGTCACCAGTTTGGTGGTTCCTGAGGAAACATCCTCTGGTGTGCTGCCGCGCGGCATTATTACGGAAAAGGATATTTTTCAGGCACTGCATAGCCAAGGGGGAGTGCTCACAGGAACCGTCGGCAGTATTATGTCCCAGCCCGTGCTGACCGTCAAGCCCGATCAAAGTTTGTGGCAGGTGAATCATTTGCTCCAGGAGCATCAAGTGCGTCGCGTCGTGGTTGTGGACGATGATGGCCACATGGTAGGAATTGTGACCCAGAGCAATCTTTTGGCGGCCATTGACATCACTGAGGCTCAAGGGGTGATTCAGGTGCTAACACAGGAACTCAGCAAGGCAACGGCGGAACTGCGCTGGCAACTGTCGCGGCAACAGGCAATTACGGCGGCAATTACGGAGAGTGAACAGCGCTATAACACCCTCATTAGTCACTTACCTGTTGCCCTCTATCGGCGCGATCGCGATCGCCTGTGGCAATTCAACTATGTCAGCGACCAAATTTACCAGCTCACGGGTTACTTTCCCCAAGATTTACCCGACTGGCGGCAAATTGTCCCACCTCCGGATCTGATCCTGGCTGAACGGGAGATTGAGCAGGCCATTCAGCAACAGCGGGCCTACAGTACCACCTACCGCATTCGACATCGGGATGGCTGTTTCCGCTACTTGAGCGATCGCGGGCAGTTTGACCCCTACAGTCAAATGCTCCATGGCGTCCTTGTGGATGTATCGGATCAAAAGCGTACAGAGGAGCGATTAAAAACTTCCCTAGAGCGGGAAATGATTGTCAGCACCATCATTCAGGACATTCGCCAGTCCATTCGCCTAGAGGAGATTTTGCAGCGGGCGGTAACCAGCATCCAACAACTGCTGCTGAGCGATCGCGTGCTGATTTACCGCTTTTTAGCGGATGGCAGTGGTATAGTTGCCGTGGAGGCCACCGCCCTACCCCAGTACTCAATTTTGGGTCGAGTGATCCACGATCCGTGTTTTACCAAAGAAACAGCGCAGCGGTTTTTGGAAGGGCGCACGCTGACCATTAGCGATGTCAACCAAGCGCAACTCCAGGATTGCTATCGTGAGTTACTGACTAGCTTGCAGGTGCAGGCCAATCTGGTGGTGCCCCTGCTGCAGGGCCAGAACCTGTGGGGACTCCTCATTGCTCACCATTGTCGCAGCCCTCGCCTGTGGGAGCGGGAGGAGTTGTTCCTACTGCAGCGGATTGCTGAACCCTTGACGGTGGCCCTACAACAGGCGGAGATGTACGAAGCCCTAGAGCAGGCCAATGCCAATCTCCAGCAAATGGTGTATATTGACAGTCTCACGGATATTGGCAATCGCCGCTGTTTTGATGAATTATTCCCAAAGGAATGGCGACGCTGCCAACGGGCGCAAAAACCCTTAAGTTTAATCATGGTGGATATTGATTGTTTTAAGGCCTACAACGACCACTATGGTCATTTGCAGGGGGATGAGATTCTCAAGCAGGTGGCACAAATTTTGGAAAGCCATTTACAGCGGGCGGGGGATTTGGCCACCCGCTTTGGCGGGGAAGAGTTTGCTCTGATCCTACCCGATACCGATCACAGGGGAGCTATTCATATTGCTGAGAATATCCAAGCAGCGCTGGCTGCAGCCAATATCACCCATGCAAAAAGTACAGTGGGGCCGAAACTAACGGCCAGTTTTGGGATTGCGACAACCGTCCCTAGCCCTGACCATACCCCAGAAAGGCTCTTGCATCTGGCGGATCAGTGTCTCTATGAAGCAAAAACCCGCGGGCGCGATCGCTGGGTGGCTAAGGAGCTATAGCTGGGTGAGGGGTAGATAAATTCGTAGCCACGCTCCCCCATAGTCAGGATGATTGGCCGCTTCGATATAGCCCCCATGGCACTCAACAATTTGGCGGGCAATGGCTAACCCCAAACCGCTGCCACTGCCCACAGGAGGTAGCTGCCCTTCATGATCCGTGGGAATGACAAAGCGATGCCGCCGTGGCTGTGCCCGATAAAACCGCTCAAAGACATAGGGTAAGTCCTTGGGGGGAAAACCACTGCCAGTATCAATGACTTCGAGACAGAGATACCCCCCCTCGCGATCGCTCAGGAGCCGCGTCAGGACTTGACCGCCTACAGGGCCGTGTTTAATGGCGTTGTCGTAAAGATTCATCAGTAGGCGCAACAGTTGCGATTCATTCCCCCAGTAGGGAGCTTTGTCCGGACCGCTGTACTCGTGCTGGATGTTTTTGTTCTGGGCTAAGGGAGCAAGGCATTGCCAAGCGGTGCGAATGACTTGCACCAGATCCAGAGGGTGCCGCTCCAAACTATCGGCAGGAGTATGGCTAAGGCGGTTGAGTTCCAGAAGTTCTTGCACTAGGAGGGTAAGGCGAATAATTTCTGCGAGGAGGCGATCGACCCAGTGCTGCAGGGACTCCGGTACCCGCTGCTGCAGGGTTTCAGTTACCAGGCGCAGCGAAGTGAGGGGCGTTTTCAGTTCATGGGCCACATCTGCTGCCCAGCGATCGCGCTCATCCCGCAGCCGCACGACCTCTTCGCAGTCCTCAATAAATACCCCCACATGTCCTTCCTCAAGGAAGAGTCCCCGTGCCCGCAGGGGTTTGCGCTTGGTTTGCCCTACTGGTGTGATGTAAGCGTAAAGCCATTCCTGCTCTGTTATGGTTTGCTCTTGGCGCACCTCCTCAATGAGACAGTCCAGTTCATAGGAGCGCACCAGTTCTAGAAAAAGGCGGCCTTCAGGAGACCTTAAGCCAAAAAGCGATCGCGCCGCTTCGTTGCAGCAGACCACACAGTTGGCCTCATCCACCTCCAAATAGGCAATGGGGGCATATTCAAGGATCGTTTGATAGCGCTGGATTTTCTGACGGCAGCGTGCCTGTTCCTGAAGTTGTTGGCTGAGGAGGGTTTGTAAGCGTTGCCACGGTGAGGACTTGAAAGGACGGGCAGCATACTGTTCGAGGAGCGTCTCCACAGCATGGCGCATTTGTCGCCACTGCCAGAACCAAACTATTAGCCCCAACAGCAGACCAACCCCAAAAAAGATCAACTCCATGCGTGAATGCCAGAATTGTCTCTATTCTATGGTTATTCCGCGTTGGTTTGCTCTGCGATGTCATCACCCCTTTTGCGTGTCGAAGCCCTCACCGTTGACTTTCCTCAGACCGATCAAACCCTACGGGCAGTGGATGGGATTTCCTTTCGCTTGGAGCGTGGCCAGACCCTTGGCATTGTCGGTGAGTCGGGTTCAGGGAAATCAGTGACCTGTTTGGCGCTCTTGCAGTTGCTCTTGCCGCCGGGACAGATCAGCCACGGCCAAGCCTGGTTTCAGCCAGAGCCAGAGGGGACAGCCATTGATTTGCTGCGCTGCACCCCCCGCCAAATGCAGCAGATTCGCGGTCGCCAAATCAGTATGGTCTTCCAAGAACCGATGAGTTCCCTCAATCCGGTCTATTCCATTGGCTTTCAACTGGCAGAGGCCATTGATCCGCAGCAACGACTTTCCCAAGGGCAATGTCAACAGCGGGCGATCGCCCTCCTTGAGCAGGTGCATCTCCTCAAACCGGAAGACCCCCTTGAGGAGAAAAAGCGGTTTCTCGGTCGCTATCCCCATCAACTCTCCGGGGGGCAAATTCAGCGGGTGATGATTGCCATGGCTATGGCCGCTTCGCCAGCGCTCTTAATTGCTGATGAGCCCACCACTGCCCTCGATGTGACTGTACAGGCGGCAATCCTACGGCTATTGCGAGAATTACAGCAGCAGTACCCTCTCTCATTGATTTTTGTGACCCATGATTTGAATCTGATTGCGGAATTGGCGGATCAGGTCGTTGTCATGTACCAAGGGCAAATTGTTGAATCGGGGACCCTTCAGCAGGTGTTTCGCCACCCCCAACATCCCTATACCAAGGGGCTACTGGCCTGTCGTCCCCGCTTGGATCAGCGTCTGGCGATTCTGCCAACGGTGGCGGATTTTCTAGGGGCCACCTCCCCGCAATTAGAAGTGATTTCCCCAGGGCAGCAGCGGGAACGCCTAGCCCATTTGGCCAGCCAACCCCCCTTGGTGCAGGTGGAGCACCTCTGGGTTAAGTATCCGGTTGCGGGGGGGCAGCGCTCGCTAACCGCAGTCAGGGATGTCTCATTTACGATTCGCACAGGGGAGACCTTGGGCCTTGTGGGGGAATCGGGCTGTGGCAAAACCACCTTGGCACGCACCCTCTTGCGCCTCCTAGAACCCGCCCAAGGCAAGATTCTTTTTGGCGATCGCGACATTAGCCATTTATCGCCTCGCCAATTGCGTCCCCTGCGGCAGCGCATGCAACTGATTTTCCAGGATCCCTACAGTTCCTTGAACCCACGCATGACCATTGGCGAGTTGGTGGCCGAACCGCTGCGGATTCACCGCCCTCATCACTCGCAACGGCAACACCAAGAGCGGGTGGCCTATCTCCTTGAGCGGGTGGGCATTGATCCCCAAGCTCAGAATCGCTATCCCCATGAATTTTCGGGGGGTCAGCGGCAGCGGATTTGCATTGCCCGTGCCTTGGCCTTGAATCCCGAGTTTGTCGTCTGTGATGAGTCGGTGTCTGCCTTGGATGTGTCGGTTCAGGCGCAGGTGCTGAATTTACTCAAGGAACTCCAGCGGGAATTTCAACTGACCTACCTCTTTATTTCCCACGACCTGAGTGTCGTTAAATTTATGAGCGATCGCCTGATGGTTATGTACAATGGCGAAATTGTGGAAATGGGTGAGGCGGAAGCCGTTTACCAACAGCCCCAGCACGACTATACCCGCACATTAATTGCCGCGATTCCCCGTGGTCTTTCCCTTGAGGCAGCCTAGATGTTCTCCTCCCTTGATCTTGAGAAGACCCTTGCCACCCTGCGCCCCATTCTTTGGCAGGCCCTTGAGCAACTGCGCCAGTTTTACCGCCAGGTGAAGGATCTAACGGTGCAGGATAAAGGCGGTGATCCCGTCACCCTCGCGGATCAGCAAATTGATGCCTTTTTGCGCCGTGCCCTCCAAGAACATTTTCCGGCCTCGGCGTTTGGCTATCTCACAGAAGAAACCTACACAGCAGGTCAGCCCCTATCGCAGCCCTATGTCTGGATCATTGATCCTTTGGATGGCACCTATGACTTTCTGCAACAGACGGGGGAGTACGCAATTCACGTTGCCCTTGTCCATAAACACCGCCCCTGTTTAGCTGCTGTGGTCTGGCCTGAGCAGGAGGTGATCTACACCGCCATTGCCGGTGGCGGCACCTATCGAGAAACCCGCCACAGTTCAACACGCCTGCAAGTTCAGCCCCCCAGCCCTGACCAGCCCCTGCGGGTGGTGATGAGCCGCAGCCATGGGGGCGATCGCCTAGAGGCATTTCTAACCAGCTTGGGATCGGTGCAGCTAATGCCGATGGGCAGTATGGGCTGTAAAACGGCGAGTATTTGCCAAGGGGATGCGGATCTGTACGTCAGCCTCACAGGGGGCAGTGCCCCCAAGGATTGGGACTTGGCGGCACCGGATTTGATCATGCAGGAGGCGGCGGGGGCCTTTACCTATGTCAATGGCGAATTACCCCGCTACAATCGTGCCGATGTGCAGCACTGGCAACCTCTGGTGGTATGTCATCCTGTCTTGAGCCGTTGGGTGGGCGATCGCCTGCAAGCCTTTTTACAGGAAAATCAAGGCTATTCTGGAAAATAGGCAAGTTCAGTCGGATAAAGGACAGGGCATGGTTTTTAATTGGTTTCGACGCAAGTTTGGCGGCAGTGGTGAGGAGCCATCCCCCGCTGCAGAAAGCCCAACGGAAGCGCCACCTGCAGAATCCACCGAATCCACTGCTTCCCCCAGCATCCTCAACTGGGCCAAAACGGCACTCCAGTCGATTCAAGCGCGACAGGCATTGCAGCGTCCTACAACCGTTGAAACCACTGAAGAAACTCAGGAGACACCGACGGCTGAAGCAGTGGCGGCTGATGCCCCCCTTCCTGTCTCTGGGGAGTCTGCCCAGACCGCTGTTGCGGATGAACCTGCTGCTGTCCAGCCCGTTGTTGAAGCTGAGCCTGGGGAACCAGACCCCTCCCCTGTCCTTGATGAGGGCTTTTTGTGGTCGGCGGCGGTCCTTGCCGCCCAAGGCCGGCGCCCAGAGGAGGTGGATATTGAGGAAATTACTTGGTTACAACGCCTGCGCCGAGGTCTGGGCAAAACTCGTCGTGGGCTGGTGCATCAACTGCGGGCGATCGTCGGCCAAGGCCCCTTAAGTCGGGATGCTGTCGAAGCAATTGAGATGCTGCTGTTGCAGGCGGATGTGGGGGTCAAGGCCACAGATCAAATTATTGCGGCGCTGCAAACAAAAATTCGCCAAGAAACCCTCCCTGCCGATCAGGCGATCGCCTACCTGAAGGAGATTCTGCGGGACATTCTTGATCGCCCCTTTCAACAGGGCTACCGCCGCAACTTTGCTCCGAAAAAGGGCACGCTGAATATTTGGTTGATTGCCGGTGTCAACGGCGTCGGGAAAACCACCACCATTGGTAAGCTCGCCCACATTGCTAGCCAGTCGGGCTATCGCTGTTTGATTGCGGCGGCAGATACCTTTCGGGCAGCCGCCACCGAACAGGTGAAAATTTGGGGACAGCGCTCCAATGTGGAGGTAATTGCCAACCCCGGCAAAAATACCGATCCTGCTGCTGTGGTTTTTGATGCTATTGGGGCTGCCCAGGCCCGAGGCACAGAATTGCTCCTGGTGGATACCGCTGGCCGCTTGCAAAACAAGGCCAACCTGATGGAGGAACTCAAGAAAATCCGCCGCATCATTGATAAAAAGGCGGGCGATGCTCAAATTGAATCGCTCCTAGTTCTCGATGCTACCCTCGGCCAAAATGGTTTGCGTCAAGCGCAGATCTTTGCAGAAGCAGCGCAACTGACTGGGGTCATCCTGACCAAGTTGGACGGAACCGCCAAGGGGGGGGTGGCCTTGGCGGTGGTACAGGAATTGGGGCTACCGATTCGCTTCATTGGTGCTGGCGAGGGCATTAAGGATCTGCGCCCCTTCTCCAGTTTTGAATTTGTCGAGGCCTTGCTCTCCAGTGATGTGGAGGTGGCAGCATGAGGCTGGCCGATCGCCTGCGGTATTTCCAAGGCAATGTTTTTGATGCAATGGATCGGGCAAAGGCAGCGGTGGCGGCCACTGGGCGGCCGATTGTGGATCTCTCCCTTGGTTCTGCGGATTTGCCCGTAGCCGATCACATTCTTGCGGCCATTGAAGCGTCGGTGCGCGATGCCAGTACCTATGGCTATCAACTCTTTGCTAGTACGGCGGCCTTTCGCCAGGCAGTAGCCACTTGGTTTGAACGCCGCTTTGGCCTCAGGGTGGATCCCGAGCGGGAGGTGCTGACGCTCATTGGCTCCCAGGAGGGGACGGCGCACTTGCCCCTTGCGGTGATGAACCCCCAAGAGTATGCCCTGGTGCTCGATCCGGGGTATCCCTCCCATGCGGGTGGGGTCTATCTTGCGGGTGGACAAGTGTATCCACTACCCCTGCGCTCAGAAGATCACTTTTTGCCAGATTTGGCAGCGATTCCCCTGATGGTACGGGAGCAGGCCAAACTTTTGATTCTCAGCTATCCCCACAATCCCACCACGGCAGTGGCGCCCTTGGACTTTTTCAAGACGGCGGTTAAGTTTTGCGATCGCTACGGGATTTTACTGGTACATGATTTCCCCTATGTTGATCTGGTCTTTGACGGGGAGCGGGCACCCTCGATCTTTGAAGTGGATCGCGATCGCCAAGTGGGGATTGAATTCTATAGCCTCTCGAAGTCGTACAATATGGGCGGGTTTCGCATTGGCTTTGCCATTGGCCGTGCCGATATCATTGCTGCCCTGCGCCAAATCAAATCGGTGATTGACTTTAACCAATACGCCGGCATCTTGCGGGGGGCCATTGCTGCCCTCACAGGAGATCAAACCTGTGTCCAGCAGACGCGGGAGATTTTTCGGCAGCGGCGCGATGCCTTTGTCCAAGCCCTCGGCGATCATGGCTGGCCGGTGCCCCTCCCGCCAGCGACGATGTATGTGTGGGCGCAACTGCCGGCGCCTTGGCAACGGGATTCCCTTGGCTTTTGTCAAGCCCTTGTTCAGGCAACTGGGATTGCAGCGGCTCCCGGCTCGGGTTTTGGGGAGGGGGGAGAGGGCTATGTGCGCTTTGCCCTAGTGCGCGATCGCCCCTGTTTAGAGGTGGCCGCTGCCCAAATTGCCGAATTTAGCCAAACGGTCCTGAAGGTGTAGGGCTCTAGTCTCCCATGATCCACGCCAACAGCAGGATCAGACCGCCCCAAAGGAGGATTGCAGGAACATGAATGGCGCGCAACACTTCTAGGGGAGTTAAAATGAGCACCTTGGTAAAGAGATTGGTGATCGTACAAAGAAGAACCAGCAAAATGATAAAGAGCATGGCAATTCGCCCTAGGCATTGCCATAGATGGGAATCACGGCGCCACTAATGGCCGCCGCTCCCTCGGAAATGAGGTAGGCAATCAGTTCAGCGATCGCCGCAGGACTCACCCAATTTGTTGCTTGGGCTTCCCCCATCGCCGCCCGATTGGCGGGGGTATCAATAATGCTGGGAAGGATCACATTGGCCGTGATATTTTTGCCTTTGGTTTCAGCAGCGATCGCCCGCGTAAAGGCCACTACTGCGGCTTTGGCGGCGCAATAGGCGGCCAGTTCAGCCGCTGGCTCAACTGCACCCCGTGAGCCAATGGTGACGATGCGTCCGTATTGCTGTGCTTGCATGCGTTTAAGGGCGTGCTTACAGACCAAGAAGGTGGTCTCGACATTGAGGCGAAAACTCTGCTGCCAATCACTGAGGGCAAATTGTGCGGTTGGCCCCATACTAAAGCCACCCACGAGGTGAACCACGGCATCCAATTGCGGCATTCGCTCCAACAGAGCTGCCACTTCACTTTCATTGTTCAAGTCCGCTGCCACAAACCGCACATTGGCCAATTCCGCCGCCGCCAATTGCTTTTCGAGAGCAGCACGGGCAGCCCCATCAATGTAGGGAACTGTCAGGGTATAGCCGTGGCTCAGGAGAACTGGCACTACCCCTTGGCCCAGCCCGCCTGTGCCGCCTGTCACTAAAACCGCCCGATGGCCAAATCCCCTCATGGCTGATCCCTCAGTGTCAGTTGTCGTGCTTTGTAGAAGGTTTGCAAACTGTGGCGATCGCCAACAAATCGCCAGTGCCAAGGTTCATAACTCACTCCCTGAGGATTATTACGGGGAAAGGACAGTTCAAAACTAAAACGAGCCGCATTCTTTCCCAACCAACGAAAGGCAGGGGTATCCTCAAAGGTTTCCTTAAGATGGGTCTGTGGCCGGGTGCCATCACCAATATCAATGGCATAGCCCGTATGGTGCTCGCTATAGCCGGGGGGTGCACTCACCAATGCCCGCTCCCTTGCCCGTTGTGCCCGCTGCTCCTTGACCTCAAAGAAAAGATAGTCCTGATCCTGTTTGGAACGAAATCCAGAAAGCGGTATCAACACCACCCCCTCCTGCTGCGCGGCGGCCACCATTGCCCGAAACCGCTCTGCTGCGGCGCGCCGTAACTTGATTTGGCCATCGCCGCTCACTGGTTCCAGTTCTGCGAGGGGAGCCTCTTCATAGGGCAGATGTCCCAGCAGATTCTCTGTTGGCGTTACCGTTGACGCCGTTCCCCTGGGTGATTCCGCAGGACGATTCAGGAACCAGGCTGCTCCTACCCCCATGAAAGCCACGAGCGCAATGGCGCTGACGATTGCCCCTCGCCGAGGCTCCTCCTTACCCTTGGTGATGGGTTGTAGCCGCTCCGCAACAGGAATATCTTGATCCATGATTCAACCCTGTTCTTTTGTAGAGAATAGACGATTTTTCCTAGGGCTGGGCATAGAGTTGCCAGTAGTTCCAGTAGTTTTCCAAGACACTCTTGACATAGCCATAGGTCTCAGGAAAAGGAATCGATTCCACAAAGCGATCGCTATCGCCAATGTCGAACCGCTCTAGCCACTGACTGACATTGCCGGGACCGGCATTGTAACTGGCCAAGGCTAAGAGTGTGTTTTGATTGTATTGATTGTGGGTGTAGTCAAAGTACCACGTGCCCAAACGGATATTGTGCTCTGGATCCACAAGGGAATAGTCCTCTAGGTTCAACTGCTCGGCAATCCAAGCGGCCGTCTCTGGCATCAACTGCATTAACCCCGTTGCCCCCACCACTGAGCGGATGTCCTTTTCGAAGCGAGATTCTTGGCGAATCAGGGCCATCACCAACAGGGGATTTAAGTTGTGGGTCAGTGACCACTTTTTGACCAATTCCCAGTAGGGCAAGGGGTAAAGGGCATACCAGAAGCGGACATCACGGCGAAGGGGCGCCAAGAATGTGGCCACCTGCGGTTCCCTGGCGGCCCGTGTAAACAAGTTTTGCAGCATAAAGATGCCATCGAGGTATTCCCCCACACCAAGGCGAATCAGGCCATCAGTGAGTTGCTCTGCCGCTGTTGGTGTCACTCGGTTCTGGAATTCCCACTGCCAGCGCTGCCAAGCCTCCTGAAATTGCCGCAGCAGATACAGTTCTTGCAGGGTTGGGCTCCCCGTCGCTAAAGGGAGCAGGGTTTGGCGATCGCCCGCCACTGAGGGGCGCTGCTGTCGCAGGGTTGTAAAGGTGCCCACTGGTTTCTTAAGCAGACTGGCAGCTCGCCAAGCATAGTAGGTGTGGGGATAGCGCTCCGTAACCAGTTGCCAGGTTTGGCGTTGCCCTTGGGGTTGTCCTGCCTCCCCTTGCCATTTTCCTTGCCAAAAGGCGGCTTGGGGGGCAAGCTCACTCTCAGGGTTAAACTTGAGAATCTCCCTAACCCACTGTTGTGCCTGAGACCACTGCCGTTTTTGGGCAGCTCCTTGGGCCAGTTGCCAGCGCAGTTCTGCTGCAGCGCTGCTTTGGGGATAGGCCTTGAAGAGCTGTTGCTGGGTTTGTTGTGCCCCTTTGGTATTCCCCAGTTCCCTATAGGCTTGGTACTGTGCCAGAAGGGCATCAGCAGCGATCGCTGGCGCTTGATTTTGGGTGGCGAACTGAAGACACTTGGCCAGCAAAGGGAGACGTGCCGCCGGTGTTTTGGCTAAGTGGGCAAGGCGCAGTTGGGCAAGGGCGGCTTCTGAACTGTTGGGAAAGCGTTGGATCAGGGCTTGATAGGCAGCAATCGCCCCGGCGGTATCCTCACTCAATTGGCGTCCCCGGCCGACCCGATAGAGATTCAAGGGGGTTGGCGGTGCTTTGGCGTAGGCCGCTGCTGCCGAGGCATACTGCATTTTTTCCCAATAGCCAAAGGCGATCGCTTCCCAATCGGCCGGCGTGAGTTGATCGGCGTAGCGCTGGCGCAAAATTTCCAGGTAGGTACCGTACGCCTGAAGAAAAAGACCGTGGCGTGCCACCAGCTTCAGGTAAGGGACTTGATCGGGATTTTTCTCTAACTGTTGCGCCACATAGTTGACGACGGCAGGATGCTGTGGAAAGCGCGCAATTGCTTCCTCTGGCCGGTTCAGATTCAACAGGGCCACCGCTGCCTCCGGCGCCGTGCCATACTCCCGCAGCAACTGTTGCCACGTTGCCTTTGCCTTGCGGTCATCTCCCTGTTGCTGATAGGCCTTAGCCCGAAGGAGCAGAATCGGTGCAGCCATAGGCCGGTAAGTCTGCTCAAGACCCTCGAGCCACTGGAGAGCCCCTTGGGGCTGATTTCGACGCAGACTGTCTACTGCCAGCAGATAACGGGCGCGATCGCGTTTGAGGGGATCCCCAGAGCGTGCCCACTGCACCAACGCTGGCACACTTTTGGGCGGAGCCTCGCCATTGAGCCTATAGGGAGGCGCCGGCGATCGCCCATGATGCCACTTGACCAGCCCAGCCCCGAGGACGAGCGTCGCCAGCAACAGCGACAGTAGCCAAGGCCCTATCCGTTGGTAACGTTTTACTTTCGAGAGGAATTGGACCATTGCGGTGCCCTCAGCCAGTAACCCTGCTGTCTTTAGTAAACTACGGTGTGGCCATCTGCAAACCAGCCGCGACTGAAGTCCCCGGCTTCCTTTTGCCTTGCGGAGGTGCTATGAAAAGATCAACCCATCATGGTCAATCTCAATGCCCCCGACACCGCGCATGGTTTGGATTGTAATTGGCTGCAATTGCCTGATTGCGCTGATTGCATTGTGGTTGGCCTGGCAGTTGGTGAAGCTGCGGCAGATTCTGCGGGGGGTGTCCCGTGCTCTACTGAATGCCGAGCGGAGTACCCACCGCGTCTTAGGTGGTGCTCCGGAGGTAATCATCATTGGCCAGCGGGGTGTGTCAAGTGTGCGATTGCAATTGCCTAAATGGCGTCGGCAACAGCGCAATGTCCGTCTGTTTTAACCTTGCTAAGCTGGATAGGATGGTATAGTAGCCGCCTACGAAGGAGAAAGCGATGAGTCGGCAACAGAGTGGCGGTGGTACCTTTTTGGGGGGGCTGCTCCTAGGGAGTGCGATCGGCACAGTCGTGGGGCTATTGATTGCTCCCCGCTCTGGTCAAGAAACCCGCCAACTGCTACGCAAATCCGCTGATGCCCTACCCGAACTGCTCGAAGACATTACTGCCAGTTTTGAGCAATATCGCGATCGCCTTTCAGAGACCACCCAGGAGCGCTGGCAGGCAACCCTAGAACGGCTCAAGGAAGCGATCGCCGTCGGTATCGAAGTCACCCAGCAGCAGCAGCAAACCTTTCGGCGTGAAGCCAATGGCATAGCCTTGAGTGACCCTGATGAAGAGGATGTTGTCAATCAATAGCTTCATAGCTTACTTTGGAGTCGTCAGCTAAGGAATATGAGCCAAGAAATTAGGAGTCATCCCCTTAGCCAACAATCTCGACAGAGGGAGAACCCAGCGAGATTTTCCAAACAAAACATAATACAATCTTGCCATCACGTTTTTTGGTAACAGCACTGCTACAACCAACAGGATTCAAAGAAGGGGTACACCATCGTGGGATTATTTAGTCGGCTATCACGAGATATTGGCATTGACTTGGGGACAGCCAACACACTGGTTTATGTATCCGGACGCGGTGTGGTTTTAGAGGAACCGTCCGTTGTCGCCATTGACCAAAACACCAAACAACCCCTTGCCGTTGGTACTGAAGCGAAGCGAATGCTGGGTCGGACACCCGGGAATGTGGTGGCCGTACGTCCACTGCGGGATGGTGTGATTGCCGACTTTGAACGTGCCGAACTAATGCTGAAGCACTTTATGCGCCAAGTGCACGGCGGCAAGAATCTCTTTGCCCCCCGTGTGGTGATTGGTATTCCCAGCGGTGTTACCGGTGTCGAACGCCGTGCCATTGAGGATGCGGCTCGGGGTGCGGGGGCGCGGGAGGTGCATTTGATTGATGAACCCGTGGCCGCTGCCTTTGGCGCAGGTTTACCAGTGGAAGAACCAACGGGCAACATGATTGTCGACATTGGCGGTGGCACGACTGAGGTGGCGGTTCTCAGTTTACAGGGCACCGTTTTGAGTGAATCCGTCCGTGTGGCTGGGGATGAAATTTCTGAGGCAATTGTCCAATATTTGAAAAAAGTACACAACTTAATTATTGGTGAACGCACAGCTGAGGAGATCAAGATTCGCATTGGCTCTGCCTATCCCAATGACAGCTATGACTCCGAATCCATGGAAGTGCGGGGCCTGCACCAACTCTCTGGCCTACCACGCACAGTTGTAGTCAAAGCAGAAGAGATTCGCGAAAGCATGGCCGAACCCCTGTCGGCGATTATTGAAGCGATTAAGCGTACCCTTGAGCGAACCCCGCCGGAACTGGCCGCAGACATTGTTGATCGCGGGATTATGTTGGCCGGCGGTGGTGCCCTGCTACGGGGTCTCGATACCCTGATTAGCCATGAAACCGGCATTGTCGTCCATGTGGCAGCGGATCCCCTGCGGTGTGTAGTCATGGGTACTGGGCGCGTACTGGAAAACTTCAAAGACTTGGCTCGGGTCTTTTCTACACAACCGGCAGTGATTGGTTAAGGATCAGCAGTGATGGCTTTTCTGCTGCGCTGGTGGGGACGATATGCAGGTAGCCTCGGCCTTGTCGCCTTAGTCCTCACAACGGCTTGGATTTTGCGCGCGACCAATGGGGCAGCGATTCGTGAACTCTACCGCCTTCTCAGTTTGCCCTTTCAAGGCGCAGTGGACGATCAGCAAGCCCTGATTCAAGCTCGCACATGGCAACTGGAGCAGCAACTGGCTGCCCTTCAGGCGGAAAACCAACGGTTGCGGCACATGCTGAATGCACCGATGCTCCCCAATTTGAATGGCCGCATTGTGCCGGTGATTGGTCGCAGTTCCGATCAGTGGTGGCGATCGCTCCTCTTAGGGGAAGGCACTCGTCAGGGCTTAACCGTTGGCTCAGTGGTGGTGGGTAACGGTGGTCTTGTTGGCCGCATTACCAGCCTTACTCCCAATACCAGCCGAGTCATGTTACTCACGGATCCCGCCAGTCGCGTGGGGGTTGTGGTTGGTCGAACGCGGCAGATGGGGATTCTGCGGGGACAACTCAACCAGCAGGTGATTGTCGAGTTTTTAGAGAAAGACCCGAAGGTACAGCCCAAGGATGTTCTCTATACCTCAGCCCTGAGTAGTCTTTATCCAGCAGGCATTCCCATTGGTGAGGTGCAATCGGTGGAACTGAGCGATCCCACCCATCCCCATGCCACCGTTATTCTTGGGGCGCCGTTTGATCGCCTTGAGTGGGTGACCGTCATTCCCTATGCTGAACCGACAGACACGTTTACACCGAACTAGTCTCACTAGTCTCAACTGGCTGATTACCATTGGCTCTGTGGGACTCTGTGCCCTGCTGAGCTTTATTCACTTACCTAACTTGCCTCTATTGGTGCCGGACTGGTTTTTGATCTGGGTGGTGGTCTGGAGTGTCAAGCGATCGTGGGGCCAAGGGGTACTGGCGGGTATTGCCCTCGGCTGGATTCAAGATGGCTTGGTCAGTGCTCATCCTAGCCATGCAGTCAGCTTAGCTTTGGTGGGGGGGCTGACCGCCCTGATGCAAAAGCAGCGTTTTGTTTCTGAGGATTTTATTTCCGTTGCTCTGATTACCTTTGCAATGGCCATCCTGCAGCAAACCATCATCGCAATCCAAATGACCCTTGGCAGTGGCTTTCCCCTAGAGGAAATTTGGCAGCACCATCGGCAAGTAGCGCTTAGCTCAGCTATTATGAGTAGTCTTTGGGCACCCTTGCTCTATGCCCCCTTGAATCGCTGGTGGACGTGGCTGCGAGAACAGGAGTAGTTCATGAAAAAATGCAGGAGCTTCCTTACCCCTGCACCTGACTTGTTCATTTTAAATCTCAGTCAATGCTTTGGCGCTATGGGCGTAATTTCCCGAACATACTCATAATGCCGTCTTGTTTCTTGAGCATTTGGTTGAGCTTGCGCAAATCCAAGTTAATGGTTTCACCAGGATAGTTTTTCAAAAACGACATCACGCTCAATCCTTCTGGAGAGGCAGCGGCAGTGAGCATCGCACCCCGAAGGGCAACTTCCCCAGCTTGATCACGGCGAATTGTGACCTGAGAAAATTGTTTGAGTAAATCTTTGCCAATGGGACTGGCTAGAATTTGATCGGTTTGCACAACATTAAAGGGCAGCCGCATACTCAAGAGTTCAAGGAGCTTGGCTTGGCTATCTTTGGGAACCAGCCGCATCAATGCTCGCAATTGACCCGTTGCTTCTTGGGTGGACACAAATTCCTCTAACTCCGACAGGGGGAAGGATCGCTGAAAAGGACCATAGGTGAGGGAGACAACGTTAGCTGCTTTGACAGGGGGGGTGAAAAGGGCACCTACGGGTAGTGCCAGTGCCAGTAACCAAGGTGAAAGACGCTTCAGCATAGGGGATCGACTCCAAAATCACTTCGGTACAAACGTCGGATTGCACCGCTAGCAGTATAGCAGTGAAAATAGAGCTTGCTGGTTCTCCTTAACTTATCCCTAAACTTGTCCTTAACGTTTAGTGACTTTAGACGTAAATTGATGAGCGTTTGGCAGCAGGGCGCCACGATTGAGCTCAGGATTGACTCCTTAAGCCACACGGGGGAGGGGGTAGGACGCTGGCAGGATCGGGTGGTTTTTGTGGCCGATACGGTTCCGGGCGATCGCCTGCGGGTGCGCCTGACCCACGTAAAGCGACAATATGCCCACGGCAAAGTTTTGGAGGTGGTGCAGCCTTCAGAACGGCGGGTGCGCCCAAGCTGTATTGTCGCCGATAAGTGTGGCGGCTGCCAGTGGCAGTGTGTGGCCTATGCAGCTCAATTGGCGGCCAAAGAACAACTGGTGAAGGACGCGATCGCCCGTATTGGTCATCTCGAACCCCAAGCCTTTCTACCGATTTTGGCTGCCCCTAACCCCTTTGGCTATCGCAATAAAGTGACGTACCCCCTCCGTCGCCGCCACGGTGCCGTGGTTGCCGGCTATTACCAAAAAGGCTCCCATCACTTGGTGAACCTGAATCAATGTCCGGTGCAGGATCCCCGCCTCAATCCCCTCTTGGCTGCCCTGAAGCAGGCATTACAACCCTGGCCGATCTACAGCGAACAGACCCATGAACCGGGGTTTCGCCACCTTGGTTTGCGCATAGGTCAGCGCACAGGGGAGCAGCTCATTACCCTCGTGCTTGCCGGGCCATTACCCGCTGGTTTGCAGGCAGCGGCAGAAGGTTGGTTACAGCAGTTTCAAGGGGTGATGGGGGTCTGTGTCAACTTCAATCATCAAGTGGGAAATCGCATCTTTGGCGATGAGACACAGGTGCTGGCCGGGCGGCCCTACCTTTGGGAAGAAATGGCAGGGGTGAGGTTTCAGATTGCCTCGACCACTTTTTTTCAAGTCAACACAGCCCAAGCGGAGCAACTGGTCACCACCCTGCGAGACTGGATTGCTCCAACGGGTCAGGAACGACTGGTGGATCTCTACTGTGGCGTGGGGACCCTGAGCCTACCCCTTGCGGGCGCTGTGGCTGAAGTCATTGGTGTTGAAGTGCAGTCTGCCTCGGTACAGCAGGCGATCGCCAACGCCCAACACAATGGCATTAACAATGCTCACTTTGTCTGTGCCAAGGCAGAGGAGTGGCTACCCCAGTACAATCAGGCCGTGGATGTGCTGATTCTTGATCCACCGCGTAAAGGGTGCGATCGCGCCGTTCTTGAGGCCATTCTCCACAACCGTCCCCCACGCATTCTCTATGTCAGTTGTCACCCCGCCACCTTGGCACGGGATCTGGCTCACCTCTGCAGTACCGGTACCTATCAACTAGCAAACATTCAGCCCCTCGATATGTTTCCCCAAACGGCTCATGTAGAAACCATTGCTTTACTGACGACTGCCTAGGGCAGGATTATCCCCCGTGGGTGGGATGGGCCCCACCTGAAACATCTTGGCAAACATCCTACTAACATAGGCTTGACCATAGACCACGTTTGCCTTAGGCCTTGTCGCAGTGCTTGTCTCTGGTGGAGCAGTGGCTGGACTTTCCTGATGACTAGGGGAAGAGTCGGTAGGGTCCTGCTGCTCTGGTGGGGAATTCTCTGAAGGATGGACAGTTGTTGGTGGCTCTCGCCAAGGATCCTCAGGGAAAACAGCCCCCTGTTGGGGGTGACTCGTTTCTGCGGCGGGCGGCCAACGACGACTCCGATCCCCCAGAAGAGAACCGGCGGCCACCACAGCACCAGCCGGAATCGTTGTTTCCATCACCGTGGTACTGGCGCCAATACAGGCATGGGGTTCAACGGTCACCGCCCCAATCAGCAGCACTCCCGCACCAATGTTGACCCCTTCACCAATTGTGATGGTGCCGCCGTGGGCGTGAATGACGCTACCCATGCCAATGCAGACCCCTGCAGCAATCCGAATCGAAGCCCCTGCTTCTGCCCAAAGCAACACCCCCGGTGCCAAAACGGCTTGGGGATCCACCACCACATCACCCACAATGCGAACCGCAGGTGAAGGGGGCAGAGCTAAGGGCGGCAGGGGCATGGGGGCACCTCACAGGGAGGGCTACTTAGCAGCCTGTTGGAGTAGGATTTCGGCCACCCGCTGCTTGCCGACAGGATTAATACCAATCAGCCGCACATACTCGCCACTGTATTCTTGGAGGCAAGCCTGAATCGCAGCAAGGGCTTCATTAAGATTTTTGGCCTCAATGCGGGGGCCACTTTGCCAGGAGTTGGTGCGGTAGCGACGGGCATCCACATGTTCTAGGCCGAGGGTATAGCCCTGTTGCAGGAGTTGCCGGACTTGTTCAATCACCTCTTGACTGAGGCTATGGGTGCTTGTGCCCCCTTGACTGGAGGCGGTTGGACGCGGTGTGAACCCTTGACTACGGGTGCTATTGCCATTGCTGGCGGCTTTGCCATTGGGACGGTGAATAATGGTTTCCAGGACCCGCTGTTTGGCTTGGGGATTGACCCCCACAAGGCGGATATAGTCCCGCTGGTGCTCAGCAAGGAAAGCCTTCAGATCATTGATTTGCTGGGCAGAGGTAATTTTGATGCCGCTTTGCCAAGAACTGGTACGGAAGCGACGCTGATCGGCATACTCGGTGATGACTTGGCAGCCTTGGCGCAACAGGTCTTGAATTTGGTTTACGAGATCGGCACTGAGAAGCGTGTCATTGCCGTCAGAACTGACGGAGACATGACTAGTAGCCACTGGGGTGGGTGCTTTTGTGGCGATCGCCACCGGTCCCTGTGGGCGCTGAATAATTTGCTCAAGGACGCGCCGCTTTTGCTTTTGATCAATGCCAATAAGGCGCACATATTCACCCGCATGTTCTTGGAGACAGGCCTCAAGGGCGGCCAACACCTCCGGCTCCTGTTTGGATTGAATGGGAGCGCAGCTTGTCCAAGAACTCGTGCGATAGCGGCGGGCATCGGCGTGCTCTGTGCCAATTTGATACCCCTGTTGGAGCAACTGCCGCACCTGAGCCACAACGGAGGCATCCAAGGAACCCACTGGCGCTGCGTTCACCGTTGCACTGGGACGAGGGCTACTGCGACTAGCCACAGGTGCTTGACCGGGACGTTGAATGATTTCCTCGAAAACCCGACGCTTGGCCTTGGGATCGACACCAATCAGGCGCACATACTCGCCCTCGTGTTCCTTGAGTCGTTGGGCGATCGCGGCCATTACCTGAGACTCCTGCTGCCCTGTCAAGGTCGGGCCACTTTGCCAAGAGCTAGTGCGATACCGCCGCGCATCGGCATATTCCAAGCTAATTTGGTATCCTTGCTGCAACAATTGCCGGACGTGAGTCCCATAATCTGTGGTCATGGTGTTCTTTTCCCCGGTGAGCATTTCAACGTGTAGGGTGGGTGGATCTTCTTGACGCTGGAGTTCATTCCGAATCGGGGCAATACAGGCAATATTCTCAGCACACTGGTACCCCGATAGCAGCGCTTCATTAATGCCAACCACGTGCTGGGCAAAGTGAATATCTGACTCTTCCACATTCGGCAGGCGATCGGCTTGCTGCTGCGTCGTGATCACCATTCCCGAAGGCACATATTTTCCCGGTGGAATTTCCACATCCTGAATGAGGACGTGCATCATGACCACACAGCCGGCACCAACCCGTGCATTAAACACCGTCGAGCGAAAGCCAATAAAACAGCCATCGCCAATGTAGGCAGGGCCGTGGATCAGTGCCATGTGGGTAATTGAGGCATTATCACCGATCCAGACAGAATACTCTTGGCCATCATCCCCAATCACCCGTCCCTGTTGGAGGCCGTGGATGACGACGCCATCTTGAATATTGGTGCGGGAGCCAATGTGGAAGGGCGTGCCTTCATCGGCACGGATGGAGGTGCCGGGGGCGATGTGAACATAATCTTTGATGCGGACATCGCCGATGAGGTTACTGAAGGAGTGGACGTAAGCCGTGGGGGCAATCTTTGGCTCCGCTAAATCCCTAGACCACGGCGTCGGGGGTGCCGCATAGCTTTGAACCGCCATAGGGAGAAGTCTCCAATGCTAATACTGGGTACGTTTGCTATAGAGCAAATAATTATCCCGACTTACGGTGTCAATAATGGCGACAACGGCTGCGTCAATGGGTTTGTCGGTGCCATTGATAATATAGCGGGCGGCACTGCCTCGGCTTACCAATACCCACTCATCCTGCCCTGCACCAACCGTATCCGCAGCCACTTCGTAGTCGGGTAAAAATTCGCCGTCCTCACCCAGATATTGCAAGACGAGAAACTTGACTCCCGTTAAGGTTTCTTCTTTTTGGGTACTGGTAACGGTGCCGCACACTCGCGCGATTTTCACTATGGGCGACCCATCGGGCGGATACCGCTAACGCTTTCGCGGAATTGTTCGACCGCTTCGGTGTAGCGAATGGGCAGCACGTATTCGAGGTTTTCGTGGGGACGAGCAATGATGTGGGTGGAGAGCACTTGACCCCCATTCACCCGTTTCACGTTTTCAACCCCCGCCGCGACTGAAGCCTGCACTTCAGAAACATCGCCACGGACAATCACGGTGACCCGACCACTCCCGATTTTCTCGTAGCCCACAAGGGTAACGCGAGCGGCTTTCACCATTGCATCTGCGGCTTCCACCACTGCGGGGAAACCAAGGGTTTCAATCATACCGACGGCAATTGCCATTGTAATAACTCCTAAACGTCAAACAACTCAAGAACTAAAAGAACCAGAGGAGCGATAAGCGATGCAACTGAAAACTCCACCAAACTGCCAAACCCCTTAGTTTCGGAATTGCTCCACTGCCTCGGTATAGCGAATGGGCAATACGTACTCAAGGTTTTCGTGGGGACGGGCAATAATGTGCGTGGACAGCACCTCTCCGCCATTGACACGTTTGGCAGAATCAACCCCGGCAGCCACTGAGGCTTGTACTTCGGAGACATCACCCCGCACAATCACGGTGACCCGACCACTCCCAATTTTTTCGTAGCCCACAAGGGTAACGCGAGCGGCTTTTACCATTGCATCTGCTGCTTCGACGACGGCGGGGAATCCGCGCGTTTCAATCATTCCCACAGCAATTGGCATGAGTAAGCTCTCCTAATTAGAATAAGGGTAAGCAGTACAAAAGCTAGAGTTGCAATCAGAGCGATCGCCACAGAAAATAATGACGGGATAGCCGATTGTTATCGTGACGTTGATCACCGTCTCTTTGTCTCTAAAATCAAGCATAGGGTGAGGGGTTTCTTTTGACAATATAATGATTGATAATCTTTTCTGGTTTTTCGTATTATCAAATCTAATTTGAAGCACCTGATGCCGCTTTCAGCCCAAGATAGGTCAATACAAATCGCCTAATTCATAGAATTTTATCTAAAGATAATTATCTCCTCATGGGCTAATTGCCCGATTCAGAGACTTCTGCCTGCACTTGGGTAGAATGCATAGATTATTTCAATTTTATCCTATATTTTGATAGATTGAGGTCTATTTTGTTGTCAAACCGCAATTAACTTTTCTCGATCAATATTCTGCAAAAGGCTGATCTGACCTATCCGCTGAAACTCCTTACTACTTCTATCGGCCAAGTGCAGTACCCAAGGCAGTCGGCAGGAGCTAAATCCGCTGGCAGGATGCAACTGAGTCAAGTGATAGGTCTGCAGAGCCAGTAGCTCTAAAGGTGTATTGCCATAGTGACGCACAACCCGCAGAGGTCTAGCACTGCCAAGGGAGCCAGTTTTCGTCTTGATTACCTCGGTGGTTTGTAATATAAATGAGTTACTTTCAGAATAAAAAATTACAGTGCCCACTTCAGCGTCATCATAGATTATTTCGGTATTGCCTGAATTAGATTCACGTCCCATCCTCCCTGAGCCACTCTTACGGACACTTAGAATATCGACATCAATACGCTGCTGAGTCAGTTCTTTGATTGTTTGTTCAAACTCCCCTTCTTGAACAAGCCCGTCGCGCATCAGTAGTATCTTCTTAGGGTAGGAACCATAGTTGTCTTGGAATTTAAGCACTAGCTTAGACACAATTTGCCAAATTGATTGACCAGAGAAAGTTTCCCCCCGTTGTATATCTGGTAACTCCCAACCCAAGCTTTGACCATTGGCTAAAATTGCAAAAGCAGACGTACCATAGTACAGCTTTCGGTTTGTACTTGTGTCAAAACCGATAATTAAGTCAGCAGCCTGAGGATCATCTAATGGTTTTAGATAGACAGGCTGCCACTTAGCTTTACACAACAGTCCCAAGGCAACATTGAGAGCTTTGTAGGGATTAGCCTGGGGTGTTGGTATCATGAACTGCGTAGCGATTCCTGCCTTTAATGCCTGAATTCGTAGCCTTGTTTTCTCCTCATGGGGCGACCAAGGCATCACTACTAAAACCGTTTTAATTCCTTGAGCAGCCCATTGTTGCCAGAATCTTTGTTGAGCTAGATCATCTTTTGGATAGTCACTTCCTGTAAAACAGGAGTCTATTTTTATCTGCGTGCCACTACTTCTTGCTATGTCCAGCAAGCATTTGCGCACTTCCTCTGGGTATTCAGGTTTATTATTAAATAAATTTAGGCAACCAAATTGCTTTTCGCCAATCTTGGCACAACCATAGGAGCTAATTCTAGCTATTTGATTGATTTCTTTATCATTTCGAGCTAATAGTTTTGCCCGAGGCATGACAAAACCATTAACTTTCATTGGCTCTGGTTGACTGCTGAGATTATAGATGGTTTTGAAAATAATTTGAGCTGTTTTTTGCGATTCTTGTAAACGCGCGTCAATATTTTTCCTGATGCGGGCAAGCGCATCTTGAATTTGACTTTTTTCTCTTCCTTGTTCAGCAATTTTCGCTAAGATTTCCATTGTTAGAACTGGTGATAATCTTTGAGATAAATGATATAGCGGCTTAGCCTTGTAGTCGCTACTTTTCTTAACAATTACAACACGTGACTCATTTATTTCTTGTTCGGTTGCTCCCTCTCGACGGTGATACTCTGCTAAGCTTATTCCTAGCGCTTCTATTTCTGTTTCATTTGGACTTTTATCCGAAAAATTTTCAAGAACCCATGTTTTCTTGTCTTTGTAGGTATTCCTCACGTACTGGATTTGAATATTAGGATATTCACTGAGCCACCACTCAAGTGTGAATAGAGTATAGAATCGATAGTGAATATCAATTTCTAAGTATAATTTTCCATCTGTTTCTATTGTAAGATCAATTTGTCTGCCTCTATGTACTTGCCAGCCATGACCTGTTTTTTCTAACCCTTCTTGGCTAGGAATCCACCAAATCAACCCTAATTCATAGTCTTTTTCGATGATGGTTTTCTTAAATTTTTCTTTTAACTTTAACTTTAAATTTTCCTCTAGAGTTTTTCTTTCAAAGCTTTCCAGAGCCTTTCTTTCATGAGGGTTTTGACAGCTCAGTTCTCTACATCCTATCTGCTGTAACTGCCAATCCTGAGTTTGCATTCTTCTAGGGTCAATAGGTTCCCTTGTGATAATGCGGCTCCCTAGTCGAACAGCAGTGACTCCTAGTTTGTAGCAAACGCTGGAAAGGGCTTTTTGCTCGCTACCTTGTTCTGGCATTTGAGTAAATTGGCATTGGTATTCATGAAATGTAAGATCTGGTTGACTCAATTTTTTTACAAAAAAACGATTGAGTACAACCTCAACTTCTTGAAATGGGGTGGGCATCACTGATAGGGACAGTATTGGCAGCCAGCCATATTGGGACAGCGTTATTTGTTTATGGTAGCAAGTTTCGCTTGGCATTAGGAATAATCAGCCAAGATAGAATCGTCATGGATATTCACGGGTGTGGAGTTCTTGTATGCTGCGGTTACCAATTCAACCGATTTGGCAGAGGGTTTCTCAATGGCCAGTGTGGGAGCCAAACCGGCTGGCGATCGCCAGTTCAATTCTTTTGCACGCCGTTATCCTCTCCTTTGTGCGTGTCCCCGAACCCACACCCCCAGAGGTGCTCAATGATCAACTGGTGCCCTTGGTCAGCCTTTCTCCAGAACTAGAAGCGGATTTACCGTCTATCAAACCCCTTTTGCCTACAGAACTGCCGCCCCTGGCCACAACCCCACCACCGCCGCTGCCATTGGCAGGCATTGAGCCACCCCCCCTTTCCTTTGCCCCCTTGGCGCCGCTGCCTCCTTTGTCGCCCCCACTCCTCCCCAATCCAGTGCCGGTGCAGCCTTTGCCCCCCCTGTGGCAATTGCCCCCGCCCACCCGCCCCTTGCCGGGCCCCAATGAAGATGTTGCCGTTGCCCCAGAACTGGTCTTACCGACTCCCGCATCCCCACCGAATGAGCCGATCGCCCGTACAACAGCGGAGGCAGCAGCCGCTTTGTCCCGTTGGTTTAATGAAACGCGGTCAACGCTGAATACGACAGATATCCAAGTGAATTTTGGGCAGCGGATTGCGGACTTTTATCCGCAGGAGGCCTGTGGCGATCGCCTACAAGGGGAAACAACGGTTGCGGTGGTAGTCACTCCCCAGGGTGAATTGCTCCCTGCAAATGCCGCTCCAGAAACGGGCTTGCTCACCCGCAATCCCCAGATTATTCGCAGCAGTGGCTCGCCGCTTTTGGATCAGGCGGCTTTAGAACAGGTACGAAAGCAAGCTTTTGAGGCTACAGGCAAATATCAGGCCCTAGCGATCACCTTTGCCTTTGAGTATCGTCCTGAGATGTGTCCGCCCGCTGCTTCACCCCCCCGCCAACAACCCACCGCGCCAGCGCCTAGCCCCTCTGAGGCTCATCAGGCTTCACCCCCAGCTGCTGAGGAAGCGACCCCTGCACCAACACCCCCCCTCCTGGGGCAGCACCACCGGCTGTATCCCCAGAACCTAGCGGGACAGACTCGTCGTCTGTAGCGCCGGCTGCGAGTCCGCCAGCAACATCTCCCGAATAAAGCGAGCGATCGCCCGTTGCAGGAGGCCGTTGACAATGCGCTGACCCATTTGCTGCACCTCTGGGCGCACAATAATCCGCAGAATCGCAGGGATAACTTTGACCCAATCAAAACCGGGGGTATCCTGCAAAATGCTGAAAATGCGGCGCAAATGCTCTAGGGCGTTGGCTTCACTGATGATGTTGGAACTGGCCGTTGCCGGTACTGGGCGGCTGACTAGGGGTAAGAGTTGCACAAGGTTCCATTGCCCCATCGTTGTCCGTGCCCAAGTGTCGAGGCTCTTGACAATTTCATCCGCTAGGCGATCGCGATACTCGGCTCCCCGCTCCGAAAAGAGAAAATCCAAAGCCTGCTCTAGCACCACATTAAAGTCATAGTCACGACTCTCGCGGGCATTGCGCAGCAGATTTTCTAGGCGCGTCCAGCGAAATTGACCATCCTTGAGGAGAAGGTTTGTGAGACTCGTACGCAGCTCCGGGGCAGGATCCGTGAGCAGTCGCTTGGCAATGTAGGGATAGGCGGCACTGAGTACCTTAAAGTTGGGGTCAACGCCCATGGCAATCCCCTCCATGGTCAACAGCGATCGCACAATCAAGGCATAATAGGCGGGCACTTGAAAGGGATACTCATACATCACCTCTGACAGGCGATCGAAAATGCGTTGGATATTCAGTTCCGAAACACTCGCCCCCAAGGCATCCTCAAAAACTAAGGCCAAGGCTGGAATAATGGGTTCCAAATCCGTATCGGGGGTTAGGAATCCTAAATGAACATAGTCGTAGGCAAGGCTTTCGTACTCACGGTTAACAATGTGAACAATAGCATTCAATAAGCCATAGCGCTGCTCTGGGGCAATCTCGCTCATCATGCCAAAGTCGAGATAGGCCAATTTGCCGCTGGGCATGGCCAACAGATTCCCGGGATGGGGATCCGCATGGAAAAAACCATGTTCAAGCAACTGCCGTAGGGAGCACTGCACCCCCACATACACCATATAGCGCGGATCAATCCCCAGGGCCTGAATTTGCTGCAATTGGTTCAGTTTGACCCCCGTTACCCACTCCATCGTCAGCACTCGCCGCCGTGTGTATTGCCAGTAAATTTTAGGCACATAGACATCGGTGAGATGGCCATAGAGACGGGCGAAGCGTTCGGCATTTCGTCCCTCTTGGGTATAGTCCATTTCCTCAAAGAGGCGGCTGGCAAATTCATCGAGAATGGCCACTAAATCACTGCGAATCTCCTTGATCAGGCGTTTTGCCCAATAGGCCACCCCCCGCAGAATGTAAATATCCAAGGTGATACTCTCTGCCAAGCCGGGGCGCTGAACTTTAACGGCCACCTCTTCGCCACTGTGGAGTTTGCCGCGATACACCTGTCCTAACGAGGCAGCTGCAATGGGATGATCACTCAGTTCCGCAAAGAGTTCACTGGGGGGGGCGCCCAGTTCCTCCTCAATAAACTGAAAGGCCACTTCATTGGGAAAGGGTGGCAACTGATCTTGGAGTTTTGTCAATTCCTCCAGATACACCGCTGGCAACAAATCCGGACGGGTGGAGAGGGCTTGTCCCACTTTGATGTAGGCAGGGCCAAGGCGGGTTAGGGTTTCCCGCAGGGCGATCGCCCGCCGCTGTTGATTTTGTTTGCTTTGGCCTGTGACCCTGTCCCACCAACGATTAAAAAGCAGCCAAAACACCGGCCAGAGAATCCGCAACCAACGACTCAAGACCAGTAAAGGCCGCTGCCGATAGTAGGCATCGATAGCCAGCGGATCGTAGGGTTGAAAGCTCTCTGGATCATTGGGAAGGGTTTCAGCCGCGATCGCAATCTCTTGGGGCGCGGCATCGCTGGGGACAATGGCCGTATTCATGGGTAGTGGCGCAAACTCTTAAAGTATTTTAACAATCAGTTCATCACCCAGGAGTGTGGAAAATGCGGCTGGTGATTTTGGGGGCAACGGGGCAGGTGGGCTGGCAACTGGTGCGGCAGGCCCCGCCTAGCATTGAAGTGATTCCCGTGGCTCGCCAAGGTACCGCCGTAACCCTGGACCTGGAAGATGTAGATGCCATTCCTCAGTTACTGAAAACCCTTCGCCCCGATGTGGTCATCAATGCGGCGGCCTACACTGCCGTAGATCAAGCGGAACAGGAACCCGAGCGGGCCCAGCGGATTAATGGCACAGCGGTTGGCCGCTTGGCAGAAACCATGGCCGACCTAGGCGGGCTGCTGATTCACTACTCCACCGATTATGTCTTTGCCGGCACGCAGTCGCTACCCTATCGCGAAACCGATCCCCCTGCCCCCCTCAATGTCTATGGCTACAGTAAGTGGCTAGGAGAGCAGGCGATCGCCAGCCACCACCCCGCCCACCTGATTTTGCGCACCAGTTGGGTCTATGATTTGCGGGGCAAGAACTTTCTGCGGACAATGGTTCGCCTGGCCCAAACCCGTCCTTTGGTTCGGGTGGTTGCCGATCAAATCGGTACGCCCACGGCTGCTCCCTTCATTGCCCAAGTTACCTATCAACTCCTCGAGCGCTGGCAGGTGGATTCTTCCCTGAGTGGCCTCTATCACCTGACGCCCCGCGGTAGCACCAGTTGGTATGGTTTTGCTGCTAAAATTTTTGATTACCTGCGCACCCAGGGCTGTGCAGTGGCTACCCTAGAGGCAATTCCCAGCAGGGAGTATCCCACCTTGGCCCAACGACCCGCCTTTTCCCTTCTCAACTGTGGGAAGCTGGAGGCTGTTTTAGGGATGCCACTCCCCCCTTGGGAAGCGGTTCTTGAACCCCTTTTAGACCAACTAGATCCCCAATCCGTTCTCTAGGGAGTGTCACGACAACTTTTTATGTCATCGGCAGGGGAGGCAGTTCCAACAGATGCCAGATAGGCTTTGAGTCATACCTTAAAAATCTGGCCGTGATTGGCCACTTTCATGTGCAGCAATTCATAGACAATGACCTCACGGCGCAACTCGGAGGTCTAACCCAAGCGATCGATGTCGAAGGTGAGCCGACCCTGCGAGGAGCAACTGGCCCGTTTGCGCTTCATTGGGCAGCAGTGCACCTCGCGTGGGGTTGCCACCCATGTCCTGGCTCAAGCTTTCACTTTAGCCCAGAACGCAGAACCGCTTGCTCCAGCGGCAACCACTGCGGGCTGACGTCTTTTTTTCTCATGTAACGGGCCTCTACCTCAAGCCAATGTTGATGGGTGTGAGAAAGAATCTCAAAGCAATTAGCAAGGACAAGGCGTTCTTTCAGGGCAGGACGCTGACTACAAACAGTAACTATGCATCCTGTTATCATCGTGTTGACAGCCTGATGTTCTGCTAGAAAGATCGCACTATGCCCATCCCTACTTACCAAGCGCTTATGCTGCCTCTGCTCAGGTATCTTGCGGACGGTGAGCAGCAGCGTTTGCGCGACCTGATAGACCATTTAGCCCAGGAATTCTCGCTCACTGTGGAGGAGCGGAGGCAGTTGTTGCCGAGCGGCCAGCAGCCGATTTTCGACAACCGGGTTGGCTGGGCGAGAACGTACTTGAAAAAGGCTGTGTTGCTCGAAAGCCCGCGTCGGGGCTGGGTACAGATCACCGAGCGCGGACGTGATGTGCTCGCGCAGAAGCCTGAGCGCATCACCACAGATTTCCTCAAGCAATTTGAAGAGTTCCGGACTTTCATAGCGCATAGCAGCACCACCACAGTAACGAACGATGTCATGCCTTCCGACAATACAGGTTCGCCAGAGGAGTTGCTGGAACAAGCATACGAAACCCTGAAACAAAACCTATTGGCAGAGCTTTTAGAGCAGGTAAAGGAAGCTTCTGCCGCCTTTTTTGAGCGTTTGGTTGTAGAGCTCCTTGTGCGCATGGGCTATGGCGGTTCGTTCCAGGAAGCAGCGCGGACCATCGGGCGCAGTGGCGATGAAGGCATTGACGGCATCATCAAGGAGGATCGGCTTGGGTTCGATGTGGTCTATGTGCAAGCCAAGCGCTGGGGGCAAACCGTCGGCAGGCCTGAGGTCGAGAAGTTTGCCGGGGCGCTTCAAGGACAGCGTGCCCGCAAAGGTGTGTTTATCACCACCTCCACCTTCACCGAGGAAGCCCGACAGTATGTCGAAAAAATTGACAGTAAAATTGTGCTCGTCGACGGTGAGCGGCTTGCGGAACTGATGTTCGAGCACAACGTGGGTGTTTCCACTGTAACCAGCTATCCGGTCAAACGCATTGATAACGACTTCTTTCTCGAAGAATGAAAGGCCAACGATTTTCAAAGTTTTTCTTAGCCCAACCCCCTTGCGACAGGAAGGAGGAGGCAGCAAGCGCCTGTGCGAGGACAAGTGCTGGAAGTACGCTCTGTTGCCCGCCGGCAATGCCAACTTTGCCTGGGTACAGCCCATTCGATTTCCCAGGAGTTACCAACAATGAGCACCGTCTATCACGCCAAATATTTTGCGCATGAGCTGACCCGCATGGGCGGGACAGGGGTGGAGCGCCTTTCACGGTCTCTTTTCGACGCATGCGTGGATCTCAATCCGCACCAGATCGAGGCAGCGCTGTTCGCCTTCCGATCTCCTGTCTCCAAAGGCGTAATCCTTGCTGACGAGGTTGGTCTTGGCAAAACTATTGAGGCTGGACTCATCCTCTGCCAGCTTTGGGCTGAACAGCGGCGTCGGCTTCTGGTCATTTGCCCCGCCTCCATCCGCAAACAGTGGGCGATCGAGCTTTCCGAGAAGTTCAACCTTCCGACGGTCATCCTGGATGCGAAGGAGTACCGGGAGCGGCAAGCGCAAGGCCTCAATCCCTTTGAGGCAAACAAGATCGTGGTCACTTCCATGAACTTCGCCAGCACACGCGCGTCCGAACTTCGCCCTATCCAGTGGGATTTGGTGGTCATTGATGAGGCCCATAAGCTGCGCAACGCCTACCAACCGTCAAATCGCATGGGGCAAAACATTCGATGGGCCTTCGAGGATCGGCGCAAGGTACTGCTGACAGCGACGCCGCTCCAGAACTCACTGCTGGAGCTGTACGGTCTTTCCACCCTCATCGATGACCACATCTTCGGCGGCAACCCATCCTTCTTCCGAAGTCAGTTCGTCAATGCCAATGGGAATCTGGAAGAGCTGCGGAATCGCCTTCGCACCTTTTGCATGCGTACGCTACGACGGCAGGTCCTTGAGTACATCCAGTACACCGAGCGCCGGCTCATTACGCGGCCCTTCAAGCCGACGGAGCAGGAACACAAGCTGTATGAAGCGGTATCGGCGTTTCTTCAGCGTCCAGACACCTACGCGCTACCCCATCGGCAACGCCACCTAACGGTCCTGATCGTCCGCAAGCTTCTTGCTTCTTCAGCTCAAGCCGTGGCGGCCACACTTGAAGCCATCCGCGACCGCCTGATCGCCATCCGTGACAAGCTTCCGGCTCCCGAAGACCTTGTCGAGCGCCTCATTGCGAAGGAGGAAATTGACGACGAACTGTTGGACGAGATTCTCGACTCGCCTCCGGAACTTTCCGGCGATGAGGGTTCGGACGAGCAAGCCCAGGCAGCCGAGGCCGAACCGGCGGTATCCGCCGTGGACCGGCAGAAGTTGCTCGCAGAGATCGACGAGCTGAACCGCTACGCCCAATCGGCAAGAAGCATCGGAATTGATACCAAGAGCCGTGCCCTCATCAAAGCCCTCGAGATCGGTTTCGAGAAGATGGCCGAGATGGGGGCAGCGCAGCGTGCCGTGATCTTCACGGAATCGCGGAGAACGCAAGCTTACTTGAAGGACTTTCTGGAGACGAACGGCTACGCCGGCCGCATCATCACGTTCAACGGGACGAACAAGGAACCGGATACAACCGCCATCTACGATCGCTGGCTGCAAGCTAACAGGGATAGTGGCCGCGCGACGGGGTCCAGGCCTGTGGACATCCGCACAGCCATCATCGAGCACTTCCGCGATCACGGGCAGATCCTGATCGCCACGGAAGCCGGAGCCGAGGGCCTCAACCTGCAATTTTGCTCGCTGGTCATCAACTATGATCTACCCTGGAACCCCCAGCGGATCGAGCAGCGAATCGGGCGCTGCCACCGTTATGGGCAGAAGCACGATGTCGTCGTCATCAACTTCCTCAACGAGAAGAACGAGGCCGACCGCCGCGTTTATGAGCTCCTTGAGGAGAAATTCAACCTCTTCAGCGGTGTGTTCGGCGCCTCGGACGAAGTCCTTGGCACCATTGAGTCGGGCGTGGACTTCGAACGACGGGTGCTCGAGATCTACCAGCAATGCCGCACGCCGGAGGAAATCGAAGCGGCTTTCACGAGACTGCGTCAGGAGCTCGACGAAAAGATTCAGCTTCGCATGGCCGAGACCCGGCAGAAGCTTCTCGAACACTTCGACGAAGACGTTCATGCGCGTCTGCGCGTGAACCTGGAAGGAGCGCGGCAACAGCTTGACCGTTTTGGGATGATGTTCTGGCGGCTCACCCGGTTCGTTCTGGACGGGCAGGCAAAGTTCGACGAAGCAACGCTAACCTTCGACCTGAAACATCCTCCCCGCGAGGGCATCCAACCGGGGCACTACCGCTTGATCTCTAAGGAGCGCGAGAACGTTTCTGGGCCCTTTCTCTACCGCCTGTCCCATCCCCTCGGCGAGTACGTGGCGGAAACGGGGAAGGCGCTGGAAGCGCCGGTCGCGCATGTGACCTTCGACATCAGCGGCCGCCCGACCCGCATCGCTCTGGTGGAAGCGCTCAAGGGCCGCTCCGGCTGGCTCCACCTGCAGCGGCTCACCATCGACTCATTCGAGCGCGAGGAGTACCTGCTCTTCTCCGGCGTCGACGACGACGGCAGATCGCTTGACCAGGAAACCCTCGAGAAAATGTTCCACTGCGAAGCCAAGGCCGAGTCGCTTCCTTCTCTTCCCTCCGACGTCGAGGCCAGACTAGCCGCGGAGGCCGACCGACACGTCAAGGCCACGATCAGCCGCTCGCTGGAGGAGAACAACCGGCACTTTCAGGAGGCGCGCGAGAAGCTTGAGAAGTGGGCCGACGATATGGTCTTGGCGGCCGAAAAGGAGCTCAAAGACACCAAGGAGCGCATCAAGGCACTCACACGTCAAGCGAGGCTCGCCACGACGACCGAGGAACAGCATGCACTGCAAAAGCAGATTCAGGAACTGGAAAAACAGAAACGCCGCCAGCGCCAGCGTATCTTTGAGGTCGAGGACGAGATCATGGCCAAGCGCGACGAGTTAATTGCTAAACTCGAAAAACGGATGCACCAGCGGACGCACGTGGAACCACTGTTCACCATTCGCTGGAGCGTTGTATGACGGAGAAGCCCATGTCACAGAACCTGGGGAAACTCAGGTCCCTGCTCGCCGAACTCTTTCAGCTCGACCAGGCCGAGCTGGACTTCGGCATCTACCGCATCATGAACGCAAAGCGGGACGAAATTACCCGCTTTCTGGAGAAAGAGCTCCTGCCCCAGGTGCGGGAGGTCCTCAACGCTTACGAGCGGGAGAGCCGCGCGACCCTCGAAGCGGAGCTGGAAAAGGCGAAGCAGCAGGCAAAAGCCCTTGGGTTTGACGATCCTGCGCAAGCCCCAAAGGTGAAAGAACTGCAGGCCCGCTACAATGCCGCCTTTGATGTGGAGGCGGCAGAGCAGGAAGTCTTCTCCCACCTCTACAACTTCTTCCGGCGGTACTACAACGAGGGCGACTTCATTTCCCAGCGCCGCTACAAGGAGGGCGTTTACGCCATCCCCTACGAGGGCGAAGAGGTCAAGCTCCACTGGGCCAACCACGACCAGTACTACATCAAAACGAGCGAGTACCTGCGCAACTACACCTTCAAGCTGCCCTCCGGCAAGCGCGTCCACTTCAAGCTCGCCCAGGCGGACACGGAGAAGGACAACAACCGACCCGCCAACGGCCAAGAACGCCGCTTCATCCTCTCCCAGGAACAACCGCTGGCTGAGGAGAACGGCGAACTGGTCATCCGCTTTGAGTACCGGCCCGACCCCGAGAAGCGCAAACAGGCGGACCTGAACGCCGAGGCGGTGGAGTGCGTCCGCTCGCTGATTGCCAGCTCACCGAGTCTCCAGGTCACCTGGTCTCCCCTTCTGGAAAAACGGCCCACCGAAAAGAACCCGAACCGCACGCTATTGGAGAAGCATCTCACCGACTACACCGCCCGGAACACCTTCCACTATTTCATCCACAAGAACCTAGGCGGCTTCCTGCGGCGGGAGCTGGACTTCTACATCAAGAACGAGGTGATGCACCTCGACGACATCGAAAACGAGACCGCCCCCCGCGTGGAGCAGTACCTGGCGAAGATCAAAGCCATCCGCCGCATCGCCCACAAGATCATTGACTTCCTGGCGCAGCTCGAGAACTTCCAGAAGAAGCTCTGGCTCAAGAAGAAGTTCGTGGTGGAGACCCAGTATTGCATCACGCTCGACCGTATCTTGCGGCTAGAGGACGAGGAGACGCGCGACTGGCTTATCGAGCGGATTATCGAGAACGACGCCCAGCGGGAAGAGTGGGTGCGGCTCTATGGGGACATTGAGACGTGGGGACAAGGAGACAAGGGGACTAGGGGACTAGGGGACGGGGTGACTGGTTCGCTCCCATTCACGCTGTCGTCAAGTCTCCATGTCTCCCTGTCTCCCAATCTCCAAGTCCCCCGGTCGCTCATGGTGGACACGCGGCACTTCGATGAAGCCTTCAAGCTTCGGCTGCTTGCGGCGATTCCGGATATTGACGAGGAAACCGATGGATTACTCATTCACAGCGAGAATTTCCAGGCACTTGCCCTCTTGGAGAGGACGTTCAGGGGCCGGATTGATAGCGTATATGCCGATCCACCGTACAACACCGGGAACGACGGTTTCACCTACAAGGACCGGTACCAACACTCAACGTGGCTTTCGATGATGGTTGATAGGCTGGCACTCATACTCCGGCTCGCCACTGATAGCGCTTCGATGGCCTGTAGTATTGACGAGAACGAATGCCGCCGGCTCAGCGAGCTTTTGGACGTCTGCTGTCCAAGCCTGCTTGGAACAGTGATCGTTCAGAATAATCCCGCGGGCAGGTCTATGGATAAGAATCTGTCCACATCCCATGAATATCTTGTCGTTGCGGCTCTTGGACCTAATGCTTCGCTGCTTGGGCTTCCACGGTCAGACGAATACATTGTTAAATCTTTTTCAGAGCAAGACGAGGTTTCACGTTTTAGGTGGGTGGAGTTGCGGAATACCCATCGTGAATATGGTCGCCATAACCGTCCCAACTTATGCTATCCGCTTTACGTAAAGACAGAAACAGGCGAAGTCTTTTTGGAGCCGCAAATCGATACGGTCGAAATTTGGCCTTTCTGGGAGGATGGATTTGAAGGATGTTGGACTTGGGGGCGTGACTTGGTTGCAGCTCAAACAGAATTGCTGTGTGGTAGGGAAGTTCGAGGAAAGATCAGAATATTCCGAAAAGCACGGGTTATAGATGAGCAAGGAAGAGTGCGTTTGGAACAGCCGAAGACGATTTGGCTAGGCCCTGAAGTCAGGACCGAGAAGGGGCGAAGAACACTTGATGAGATGTTTGGCCGAACTGTGTTTCGTGCTCCTAAGCCCATTGGTTTGATTCAGAAGTGGATCCATCTATCCTTGCCTCCAGTGGGGTATGTTCTTGACGCTTTTGCAGGATCTGGAACCACAGGCCACGCTTGTGTAGATTTGATGCGTCAGGGATATGCACGCTGCAAATACATTCTTATAGAGATGGGGCGAGAGTTCTACGAAGTGCTAATTCCGCGGTTGAAAAAGGCAGTTTACTCGAAAGACTGGCAAGACGGCAAACCCAAGCAGATGCCCACAATGGATGAAATCGAACGCAGTCCACGCATTATGAAGATTCTCCGCCTCGAATCCTACGAGGACACGCTCAACAACCTCGAGCTTAAACGAACCGAAGTCCAGCAATCCATCCTCGAACAGTACTCAGACTTCCGCGAAGACTACATGCTCCGCTACATGCTCGACGTGGAAAGCCGCGGCAGCGCCTCGCTGCTCAACATCGAGCGCTTCGAGGACCCCTTCAGCTACAAACTCAACATCGCCACCGGCACCGCCGGCGAGACGATGCCCACGGTGGTGGACCTGGTCGAGACCTTCAACTACCTCATCGGCCTGCGCGTGAAAACCATTGACCACATCAGGGGCGTGCGCGTGGTCACGGGCGTTTTGGGACTGGGAGACGGGGGGACCGGGGGACAAGGGGAAAAAGTGCTCATCCTTTGGCGCAACACCCGAGAGATGGACAACGACAGGCTGGATGATTGGTTCAAGAAGCAGGGCTACAACACGCGGGATCAGGAGTTCGACATCATCTACGTAAACGGCGACAACAACCTGGAGAACCTCCGCAAGGCGGACCAGACCTGGAAGGTGCGGCTCATCGAAGAGGAATTCCAACGGCGCATGTTTGACGTGGCTGACGTGTGACAAGGCGATAGGGAGACAGGGCGACATGGCGAAGATAGCCTCACACAAGGAGTTAGCCGTTTGGAATAACGCCATGGATGCCGCGATGAAGATTTTCGAGATGACGAAGTCATTTCCGGTCGAGGAAAAGTACAGCATGGTGGATCAGATGCGGCGCAGCTCGCGTTCCGTCGCGGCAAATCTTGCGGAGGCGTGGCGAAGGCGACGATACGAGGCAGCCTTTACAGCGAAGCTTAACGACGCAGAGGCGGAAGCAACGGAAGTCCAAACGTGGATCGAGCTTGCATTTCGTTGCGGTTACGTAGATCAGAATGCGGCGGCCGAATTGGATCAAGCTTACGAACACATCATCGGGCAGATCGTCACCATGATTCGCCAGCCCGAAAAGTGGACCGTGGGTGATCGAACCGGAGGCAAAGGCTGATGGCCCGAAGGCGCGCATCACCTGGTCGCCAAGTCTCCCAGTCTCCTGCTCTCAAATTCGAGCAGCGGCTGGTGCTTCACCAGTGGATGCTCGATCTCTTCGGCGTGAGCAGCTTCGAGCGCCTGGCGGCTAACCTAAAGGCCCCAGAGTTAGAAGGCTTCGATGAAAACAACGTCACCCGCTTCCACCACGTTTTGCGACTAGGTGACATGGAGACAAGGGGACAAGGCGACCGCTCCCCGTCGCCCCGTCGCCAAGTCTCCCCGTCCGAGCTTTTGGCCTACGACCAAAACATCGTGCGCCACTGGCGGCGGATCACGGAGCGGCGGAACCATGCGGGGCCGTTCCTGTATCCCAAGTACTTCCAGTACCTAGCACTGCTCTTTACCGAAATCTACCTTGACCGGTACTTCCGCGACCCGGAGGGCCTGCTCACCGAACTAAATGCCCACGTGGGCGCCTTCAATGCGCGACTAGGTGACATGGAGACAAGGGGACAAGGCGACCTCTCCCCGTCACCTCGTCGCCAAGTCTCCCCGTCACAGATCGAGCCGTACACGAGGCAGGACCTGAACAAGGTCGCGTTCTGGATGGCCACCGGCAGCGGCAAGACGCTGCTCATGCACATCAACATCCTCCAGTACCAGCACTACTTGAACCTGCACGGCGGTAAGCCGGTAAACCGCGTCATCCTGCTTACGCCCAACGAGGGGCTCTCCCACCAGCATCTGGCGGAGTTCCAGCTTTCGGGCATCGAGGCCGATCTGTTCTCCAAGGAAGGCTGGGGTCTCTTTACCGGCCGCGCGGTGGAGATCCTCGATATCCACAAGCTGCGCGACGAGATGGGCGAGAAGACCGTGGCCGTGGAGGCCTTCGAGGGTAACAACCTGGTCCTGGTGGATGAAGGTCACCGCGGCACCAGCGGCACAAAAGAAGGTGCCTGGATGCAAAAGCGGAACCTGCTCTGCGAAAACGGATTCTCATTCGAGTACTCGGCGACCTTCGGCCAGGCGATGAACGCCAGCGAGAACCGCGAGCTGGAGCAAGTCTACGCCAAGTGCATTCTGTTCGATTACTCGTACAAGTACTTCTACGGCGACGGCTACGGCAAGGACTACCGCATCCTGAACCTGGCCGATGACTCAGACGAAACGATCCGCCGCCGGTATCTAACCGCTTGCCTTCTCTCGTTCTATCAGCAACTGAAACTTTATCGCGAAAAGGCACAGGAGTTTCGGCCCTTGATCGAACGCCCGCTCTGGGTCTTTGTGGGTGGGAGCGTCAATGCGGTGCGCTCCGAAAACAAACGCAAAGTTTCCGACGTGGTGGACATTCTTTTGTTCTTGGCCAGTTTCGTGCGGGAGCGCAACACAAGCGTCGGGACGATTGAACGGCTGCTCAAGGGAAACTCTGGCTTGCTTGATCAACAGAACCGGGACATCTTCGCCGGGGCGTTTCAGTATCTGAACACCCTTGGCTTGACGCCCGACCAGGTCTTCGACGATATCCTGCACGTCCTCTTCCATGCTTCCACGACCGCCGCACTGCATGTGGAGAACTTGAAAGGTACGGATGGTGAGGTGGCGCTACGGCTGGGGGACAACGAGCCCTTTGGCGTGATCAACGTCGGCGACGTCTCGGCCCTTTGCAAGCTCTGCGAGGAACAGCAAGAACTTGTGGTCACAGAGAAGGCGTTCTCCGGTTCCCTATTCCGCACCCTGAATGATGAGGCGTCCACGATTAATATCCTCATTGGGTCCAAGAAGTTCACCGAGGGCTGGTCAAGCTGGCGGGTCAGCACCATGGGGCTGATGAACATCGGGCGGAACGAAGGCCCGCAGATCATTCAGCTCTTCGGGCGCGGTGTCCGGCTCAAGGGGAAGGACTTCTCGCTCAAGCGCAGCCGGCGGCTGGAGCGACAGGCCGTACCAAAACACATCGAGACCCTGGAGACGCTCAACATCTTCGGCATCCGCGCGGACTACATGCGCCAGTTCAAGGAGTACCTCGAGGACGAGGGCCTGCCGGCGAACGAGGACCGGATCGAGTTCGTGCTCCCCGTGATCAAGAACCTTGGGAGCAAGAAGCTGAAGATCGTGCGGCTCAAGGAGGGCGTCAATTTCAAAACAAATGGTCAAAAGCCGGTGCTCGACGGCGAACCGCCCGAGTTTTTGAAAAGGTACCCGGTTATCCTTGACTGGTATCCCAAGTTGCAGGCCATGGCCAGCGGCGCCGGTCGGACGAGCACGCAGTTGGCAGAGCGGGATCGGTGCTACTTCGAACAATCACACCTGGCGTTCTTCGATTTCGACGCGATCTACTTCGAGCTTCAACAGTTCAAGAACGAGCGTGCCTGGCACAACCTCACTCTTCCGCGCAAGAGCCTCCCGGCTCTCCTCGGGCGGAAGGACTGGTACGTCCTATTCATTCCCAAGGAGGAGATGCAGTTCTGGTCGTTCCAGCAGGTCCAGCGCTGGCAGGAGATTGCGGCGGCTCTCGTCAAGAAATACCTGGATCGCTACTACAAGTTCAAGAAACAGGAATTCGAGGGCGACCACCTGGAGTACCAGCAGCTGTCCGCGGACGATCCCAACTTCGTGAGCGAGTACCGATTGCTCATCGAGCAGTCGCGCGAGGACATTGTCCAGAAGCTGGAGGCGATCAAGAGCCTTATGGAAAGCGGACGCCTCAAAGAAGCAGAATTCTCTAAATTGGCTTTTGAGCAAGATTCCTTCAGAGCAATAGTTTTTGCTGGTCACCTTTACCAGCCGCTCATCTACGTCGGCAACAACCTGATCGAGGTTAAGCCTGTAGTGCTGGAGAATCAGGGTGAGCGCGATTTTGTTTTGGATCTTCAGAAGTTCTGCGAATCGAGTGATGGTGAGAACTTTCTTAAGGGCAAGGAGCTCTATCTGCTCCGCAACCTGAGTCGTGGTCGCGGCATCGGCTTTTTCGAGGCGGGTAACTTTTATCCTGACTTCATTCTTTGGCTTCTGGTGGATGGCAAGCAATATGTCTCATTCATCGACCCCAAGGGGCTACGGAATCTGGAGGGCCCGGAGGACCCGAAGATCCGATTCCACCTGACGATCAAGGAATTGGAGCGCCAACTGGATGACCCGACGGTGGTCCTAAATTCCTTCATCGTGGCCAGCACGCCCTTCAATCAGGTCAAATGGTGGAATGGCGGTATGACCAAGGAGGAGTTGGAGAAACGGAACGTTCTTTTCCAGCAGGAGGACAGGGATACCTACGTCAAAATACTTTTGAACAAAATACTTTTGAATACGTGCTTGCAATAGGGCACAATATCGCCGTCATTGCCGACGAGGTGTACCGCTGGCCATGCCAGTAGCCGTTGAATTTGGTCGTGGCTGATCCCTCCACCCAGGAGAGAAAACAACCCGGTAGTCGTCGTCTGCCCAAAGGCGCTAATTAGGTAATCGCTGTACAGGTCAAGAAATTTGCCATTTTGCATGCGCCAAGTTTACTCAAAACTGCGTAAGGTGAGTTAAAACTCAGAACTGACCAAGGCGGAGCAGGCGGAACCCCTGCAGCAGACCGGGGACACGGTGGGCAAGGCGGGACAGCTGGTTGAGAAGATTCAGAAGGTCATCTCCGTTGGCGTGCTCTCCGAGGGCTGGGATGGCAAGACGGTCACGCACATCATAGAGCTTCAAGCCTTCACATCGCAGCTTCTGTGCGAGCAGGTGGTGGGCCGCGGCTTGCGGCGCAGGTCTTACGAAATCAACCCGGAGACGGGAGTGTTCGAGCCGGAGCATGTCGGAGTAGGTCAATATCGTTGGCCTGCTCTTTACCTTCTTGCCGCGTGAAGGCGCGCAAGACGGCCCTCTCCCCCACCTAAGACCGTTGCTGAACCGGACCCGGCCATTCCCCTGTTGCCCTTAGGCGACAGCACCCTGGGCCCGTTTGTTTATAGTTTTCATTTGCCTGAACCAGTCAATCAGTTGCTCTAGCTGTTTCTCCATCGGTTGGATCCCCAGACCCCGGACAGTAACTTTCCCTTGGCTATAGACAAAGCGGCTCTGCAGGTGGCTAGGGAGTTGCTCTAGGAGCAGCTTCCAAGCGGGTTCTGCCATGGGAGTTTCCAAGATCACGTGTTGCTTGCCTTCGGGACGAATGCGACGAATGCCGCACTGGCGGGCCAGTTGTTTAAGTTCCACTACCCGCAGCAGTTGTTGGACGGATTTGGGGAGAGGGCCGTAGCGATCGCTCCATTCCGCTGCCAATTGCATCAAGTCTTCTTTTGTTGCGGCAGCGGACACGGCGCGGTAGGCGGCCATCTTTTGCGCTAAGTCAGGCATATAGTCAGCGGGAATAAAGGCGGTGACATTTAGATCCACCTGGGTATCGTCTACCGTGGGAATCTCTTGACCGCGAATTTCAGCGATCGCCTCCTCTAGCAGCTCCACATAGAGATCAAAGCCGACGCTGTCTAGTTGACCATGCTGCTCGACCCCCAAGAGATTGCCAACACCGCGAATCTCCATGTCCCGCATCGCCAGTTGGTAGCCCGATCCCAGTTGCGTAAATTCCTGAATGGCCCGCAGCCGTTGACGGGCGGCATCGGTGAGCACCTCTTGACGGGGGTAAAATAACCAGGCATGGGCCTGAATCCCAGCGCGTCCGACCCGCCCCCGCAGTTGGTAGAGTTGAGCCAAACCAAATTGCTGCGCATCCTCCACCAAAATGGTATTGACGCGGGGAATATCCAGGCCGGACTCAATGATGGTCGTACAAACAAGAAGATCGGCCTCGCCATTGCTAAAGCCAAGCATCGTGGATTCCAGTTCGCCTTCCGGCATCTGGCCATGGGCAATGAGAATCCGGGCACCAGGCACCATTCCTTGGAGCTTTGCCGCCACCTCCTCAATGCCCTCAACCCGCGGGACAACATAGAACACTTGACCCCCCCGATCCAATTCTTGGCGAATGGCACTGCGCACTGTTTCTGGATCATAGGGGGCAAGGTGAGTTTGAATCGGACGCCGCGAGGGGGGAGGTGTGGTAATCAGGCTCATTTCCCGAACCCCCGACAGGGCCATATAGAGGGTGCGCGGAATCGGTGTCGCACTGAGGGTGAGGACATCCACTTGGGTTTTGAGGGTTTTGATTTTCTCCTTTTGGTTGACGCCAAAACGTTGTTCCTCATCCACCACCAGCAGTCCTAAGTCCCGGAATTTGACCGTTTTGCTCAGGAGTTGATGAGTTCCCACGACAACATCAATTTCGCCAGTTTTGAGTTTTTGTAGAATGTCTTGGCGCTCCCGCTCACTGCGAAAGCGGTTGAGTAGCCCCACTTGAATGGGATAGGGGGCAAAGCGTTCCTTGAGGGTATGGTAATGCTGCTGCGTCAGGATCGTGGTGGGGGCAAGAACGGCCACCTGTTTGCCCGCCATTACCGCCTTAAAGATGGCGCGAATTGCCACCTCGGTTTTACCAAAGCCAACATCCCCGCACACCAGCCGATCCATGGGGCGATCGCTCTCCATATCAGCCTTAACCTCTTGGATAGCCTTGAGTTGATCGGGGGTGGGTTGATAGGGGAATGAGTCCTCCATCTCCTGCTGCCACGGTGTATCCGGCGGGAAGGCAAAGCCCTGTTGTTGGGCACGTTGGGCATAGAGTTGCAGTAGATCCACCGCCACTTTTTGGATGGCCTTGCGCACCCGGGCTTTGGTCCGTTCCCAAGTGTTGCCCGTTAATTTGTTGAGTTGGGGCGCCCTATCTCCCTGGGTGCGGTAGCGGGAAAGACTGTTGAGTTGATCGGCAGCAACGCGGAGAATGCCATCGGCATACTGCAAAACTAAGTACTCGCGAGTTTCATTGTTAAAGGTAAGCGTCTCTAGGCGCAGAAACTGACCAATGCCGTGTTGGCGATGGACGACGTAGTCCCCCGGCTGCAGCTTGTTGAGATCCACCTGTTTGGCAGCAGCCCGGCGGCGTTTACGCACATAGCCCAGGTTGACAAGGTTCTGCTGGCCAAAGAACTCGCGATCGCTCACCAGCACCGTGCGAAACGTGGGCAAGATAAAGCCACTGATTTCCGCGAGACCGCTGGCCTTCAGGGCAATGGGCAGTCGCTGCTGTTGCAGCTTATCAATGGCCAGAAAATCCTTGGGATTGGGCACAAATTGGGCGGGGCAATCATGCTCCTGCAAAAGCGCCACGGAGCGACTCGGCTGCGCAGACACCAACCATACGGTATAGCCCTTGTCCCGTTCCTCCCGCAGCGTTGCCGCCAAGCGGCCAAATTGGTGAGGAATTGCTGGAACCGCCCGTGCTGACAAATTGAGACCTAGCCCCTCACTGGCCAGTTCATAGAGGTGCAGCCGTTGAAACCGCTCGAGGGCTTGGGCACTGGCAGACCAGGGGCGATGGATGGGGGGCGGTGGTGTTTCAAGGCTTTGCCAGTAGGTGTGAGTCTGTTCATACCAGCGATCGCCATGGGCAGCACACAAGGGAGGCTCATCCACAGCAATGAGGGTTTGGGCAGGCAAATAATCCAAGAGGGAAGCTGGCTCCGGAAAAGCCAACCCAAGATAGCGCCGCAGTCCCTCCTCATCCTCTGGAATCAGATGGGCGTGATCCGCTGCCCGCAGGGCTTGGGCAATCAGGGGGGTAAAGCTAATGGGTGTCAGTGTCACCTGCTCAAGGACATCCAGGCGATCGCCCTCGGCGTGGAGCGAGCGTTGAGTGGCCGGATCAAACTCCCGAATGGACTCAATCTCATCGCCAAACCACTGCAAGCGTACTGGCAGTTCCGCCGAGACGGGGAAAATATCCACAATATCGCCGCGCCGACTCCACTGACCCTCCGTTTCTACTAAAGAAACCCGCTCATAACCTAGGGCTGCCAAGGTGGTGGCCACCTCCCCTAGGGCGTACTCTTGACCCACCTGCCAGGTTAAACAGGCAGCACGAAACTGCTCTGGTGGGGGCAAATGGGGTTGCAGTGCCCGTTCCGTGGTGACAATTGCAATATTGCGGCGATCGCTCTCGACTAAGACTTGCAGTTGCCCCCAGACCATCTCCGCTTCCAAGTCAAAGAGGTCATAGGGAGAGGCCGCCGATGTCGGGTAAAAGAGAACCGCATCCCAACCCATGAGTTCCAATTGCGCCGCCCAGCGTCCCCCCTCCTCTAGGGTGGACGTAATCACACACAGCGATTGCTGACTCTGCTGGGCCAATGTAGTGGCCACCAAGCCCTTGACAAGGCGGGGCATCCCCGTAAGGACCAGTTCCCGTTGGTGTTGTAATTTGCTGAGCAGTTCAGCCGTCAGCGGCAGCTTACCCCAACTGCGGGGAATTGCCATCAAGGACATAGACAGTGTCGGCGCTAGGACTTTAGACTTGAATCTCTACCCCTTAGGGGAGCATTAGCAAATTAGCAAATAATCGAATCAAATAATCAAAATAATCAAATAATAAAGTCTTACACTCCACTCCTTCTCTAAAATAGGGGATACATCAAGGGGATGCAATCCAGAAACTTCGTTCATAATTATTGAAGAGATAGACTTCCCGACATTTGATGACGCGATCGCCCGATATTCCAGATATTGAGAGTCCCTCTCCTAACCCCTCAGCCATTGTTGACACTTCGTTTGAGGAAAACGTCCCCATTGACCCGGAGGATGAACTGCCCAACGAGGTGGAAATGTCCCTTTGGGATCACCTTGAGGAGTTGCGGCAGCGGCTCTTTGTTGTCCTCGGCACTGTTGCTGTCACCATTGTGCTCTGCTTTACCCAAGTCCGCTGGATCATTCAGTTCCTAGAAAAACCAGCCCAAGGCGCGAAGTTCCTGCAACTGAGTCCGGGGGAGTACTTTTTTGTCTCCTGTAAAGCGGCGGCCTACAGTGGCATTCTGCTAGCCACTCCAATGATTCTCTACCAAGCAATCCGTTTTATCCTGCCGGGATTGACACGGCGTGAGCAACGCTTGCTGGCACCGGTGGTTTTCGGTTCATCCCTTCTCTTTATTGCCGGTTTGGTGTTTGCCTATACCCTCTTGGCTCCCGCCGCCCTTGGCTTTTTCATTAGCTATGGGGCAGATGTGGTTGAGCAACTGTGGTCGATTGATCGCTATGTGGACTTTATTTTGCTGCTGCTGCTTGCCACTGGTCTCGCCTTTCAAGTCCCCATTCTGCAGTTGGTCCTCATTGCCCTAGGCATTGTCTCGATTCCGCAAATGCTCAGCCAATGGCGCTACGTGGTGATTATTGCCGTGGCCGTGGCAGCGGTCTTGACCCCCTCCATTGACCCGATTACTCAAGGCCTGTTGGCGGGTGCGCTGCTTGCTCTGTACTTTACGGGGATTGGCTTGGCTAAGCTCATGGGGGTGGGGCGTTCTTAAAATAGCCCCAAAAAAGACTCAATTAGAAAAGATGATTTTGGCGATAAAAATCAATTATTGCGATCGTCCCTAGAACTTATCAAGGCTCTCAATAGAGATGATATGCTGAGGTTGCTAAATCAGTGCGTTCCTTGGCGATCGCAAGAATGGCACCACTTTAACAGTTTTTTGTGTTTAGGAGCAGTCTTCATGCCCATTGCCCTTGGGATGGTGGAGGTACTGGGTCACCCCCCTGCCTTAGCTGTTGCGGATGTCATGGTGAAAGCGGCGCGCGTTACCCTTGTGGGCTATGAAGTGGTCAGTGGTGCTCGCCTGACAATTATTGTGCGCGGTGATGTTTCTGAAGTGCAAATTGCCGTTGCAGCGGGTGTCGAAGCCGCTAAGAAAATTCCAGCTCAGAGTCCCAAGGAAAAAACACTCTATTTATCATCAACAGTGATCCCGCGCCCCCACGAGAATTTAGAGGCCGTTTTCCCGAAAATGCGGTTCCAATATGGCGATGGCTGGGAGCGTTTTCTCGTTTAGCAGCCTTGAAAGGGCTTCGCCAAGTTTTCCTAATGAGCAAAACTTCACCGCTGAGATAATTGTCTTAGCGGGGAGCAGCCCACCCAACCAACTATCTCAACAGTGAAGCCTCAAAATCTCTAGGAAGCAGCTTTAGAGGGGTACCTAGGCCAGGCCAGTATTGACCCCGGGCTTACCCGTAAACAGTTCCACTTTCACAATTTTGCCACCCATTTTTTGGATGCGTTGTTGCTCGCGGAACCAGTTTTCGTAGGGCACCAGTTTCGTGAAATAGGTATTTTGCAGTTCGCGCTGGGTGCGAATACGGGTTTGACTCGGCACGCAGGCGGTAATTTTGAACATGCGCATGGAATGGGACTCCAAATCTGTGTGGGGGGATTACACGTCTGGGAGCTAAAGGCCAGATTCAGACTGTTTAAGCACAATTGCCATGACAGGCTGACACTCTAACCCCTAACTCCCAGACAGATGTGCGACTGGAGAGCTGTATCTAGCTTAAGCCAGAGCAGATGTAGTCAAAGTAGATGCCCATTTCTTTGCCGGCATCCGCACCCACCAAGCTGGCAGTGACTTCTTTCATGGCTTGGATGGCTTGCACAGTGGCAGCGATGGGCACGCCCAAGGAGTTGTAGGTTTCTTTCAAGCCATTGAGCACCCGCTCATCGAGGATAGAAGGATCCCCCGCCAACATGGCATAGGTGGCATAGCGCAGGTAGTAGTCGAGGTCGCGGATACAGGCTGCATAGCGACGAGTGGTATACATGTTGCCACCGGGACGGGTGATGTCAGAGTACAGCAGGGATTTGGCCACTGCTTCTTTGACAATGTTGGCGGCATTGGCACTGATCACACTCGCAGCCCGCACCCGCAGTTCACCAGTTGCGAAGTAAGCTTTCAGCTTCTCCATGGCGGCAGTGTCGAGGTATTTGCCTTGTACGTCAGAGGCGTTGATGACAGCGGTAATCGCGTCTTGCATAGTTCTTTTTCCTCAAAAACGATTTGGATGATGGATCAATCTAAGGATGCTGAGGCGACCTACTGCATGGCGCCAATCACGAAGTCAAAGTAAGAACCGGCTTCAGCGGCATCTTCCGCAGACAGCAGCGAGCAAGCAACGTTCTTCATGGCGCGAATCCCTTCAGCCACAGCGGGAATGGGGGTACCGAGGGAGTTGTACATTTCACGCACACCCACCAAACCAATTTCTTCGATGGGGGTGACATCACCAGCAACGATACCGTAGGTCACAAGCCGCAGGTAGTAGTCGAGGTCACGCAGGCAGGTGGCGGTCATTTCTTCACCGTAGGCATTGCCACCGGGGGAGACCACATCAGGCCGTTTTTGGAAGAGTTGATCGCCCGCTTGCTTGACAATGCGCTCGCGGTTTTCCGTCAGGGTTTGGGCAATGCGCAGACGGCGCTCGCCAGTGCTGACAAAGTTTTTGATGCGATCCAGTTCACCGGGGCTGAGGTAACGGGCCTCGGCATCTGCATTCACGATCGATTTCGTGACGACGCTCATTGAGTTCCTCCAAAGTTGGAATTGTAAAACAAGGGTCTTGATAATGTGGCATCTGCCATTGGAATGTTACGACTTACCGAACTCCTGAAGGAGAGAGGTACGGGGATTGACCCGACCAGCTGCCGTAACCTTCCGCAAACATTCTCAGGCATAGGGGGGACATCTCCCACATCATCGCAATCCTTTTTAACATTCTTAACGTTTTTTCAAAAATCTGCTAAGGGCAGCTATTCCAGCCATTCAATAATGCGGGTGCCAAGGTCGAGGGGAATATTCACAGCCTTGCCGAGGCGGGGCTTTTCACGGGTGGTCTCAATATAGGTGCAGACCTGCTGGGCACAGCCCCAGTCATTGAGGTGCTGCGCGATCGCCCCTAGGTGGGCAGCATAGTCTTCGGGGGTATCAGGATAAGAGGCCTGCTCAAGGTAGCGCCACATGACCTGCAAAAAGATGCGATGGCCAACGCGGCGAAACTGAAGATCAAAGGAGCGCCCCCATTTGCGCAGGAGCAAGGCATGGAGTTCATCACCAGTAAGGGGCGTCAGCATTGGTTCAGCCCTTGTGGTTGGGACGGCTCGGACAATGTGATAATAGTTAACAGACGTAATTATTTTACGGCTGTCCGTTTCGATTTCTTAGTAAATAAGCGTAAACCATGGCTCAAGTTTCTGGAATGTCCGATGTGCCCGATATGGGGCGGCGACAGTTTATGAATCTACTGACGTTTGGTACCATCACCGGTACGGCGTTGGGTGCCCTCTACCCTGTCGTCAAGTACTTCATTCCGCCCTCCAGTGGGGGCACAGGGGGGGGTGTGGTTGCCAAGGATGCCTTGGGCAAAGATATTAAGGTTTCCGAGTATCTCACAAAGCATCTGCCGGGCGATCGCTCCCTTGCCCAAGGGATTAAAGGGGATCCCACCTACGTGATTGTTACTGAGGATCACCAAATTGCCAATTACGGCTTGAATGCTGTCTGCACTCACCTTGGTTGCGTGGTCCCTTGGAATGTGAGTGAAAACAAGTTCATTTGCCCCTGCCACGGCTCTCAATACGACAGCACAGGTAAAGTGGTGCGTGGCCCCGCTCCCCTCTCCTTGGCACTAGTGAATGCCACTGTAACCGAAGATGACAAACTGGTGTTTACCCCCTGGACGGAAACCGATTTCCGCACGGGCAAAGAACCTTGGTGGACGTAAAAAGAAATTTAGGGAGTGGTATGAAACACTTGTTCAAATCCTTGATGCTGGCGATCGCCCTTGCCGCCAGTGTACTTCTCTGGTCACCGCAAGCGCAGGCCTATCCATTCTATGCCCAGCAGGGATACGACAGTCCTCGGGAAGCCACCGGTCGGATTGTCTGTGCCAACTGCCACTTAGCTGCGAAGCCCATCCAAGTCGAAGTGCCCCAAGCCGTTACCCCCGATGCCGTTTTTGAAGCGGTGGTGAAAATTCCCTACGACACCAGTGTGCAACAGGTGCTGGGGGATGGCTCTAAGGGGGGTCTGAATGTCGGTGCGGTGCTGATGCTGCCAGAGGGCTTCAAAATTGCTCCCCCCGATCGCCTCCCCGAGGAGCTGCAAGCCAAAACCAGCGGCATTTACTACCAACCCTACAGTGACGATAAGCAAAACATTATTCTGGTGGGGCCGCTACCGGGTGAGCAGTATCAGGAAATTGTTTTCCCCATCCTCGCCCCCAACCCAGCGACGGATAAATCCATCCACTTCGGTAAATACTCTGTCCATGCCGGGGGCAATCGCGGTCGCGGCCAAGTCTATCCCAATGGCGAAAAGAGCAACAACAATGTCTTTACGGCACCGATTGCGGGCACGATTACGAGTATTACCGCTAACCCCGATGGCAGCACGGCGGTGGTGATTACCCCCGAGAGTGGCGAAGCAGTGACGGAAACCATTCCCGCTGGTCCTGAGCTCATTGTCGGTGAAGGCCAAACGGTGGCCGCTGGTGCAGCCCTGACTAACAATCCCAATGTGGGTGGTTTTGGCCAAAAAGACACGGAAATTGTCCTTCAGGATCCCAACCGCATTAAGTGGTTGCTGGTCTTCTTTGCTGCCATTACACTGTCCCAGATTCTCTTGGTGTTGAAGAAGAAACAGGTGGAGAAAGTACAAGCAGCAGAGATGAGCTTTTAGGGAGTTGTATCCCCAACGGTCGTGCGATACCTCCATGACACGATTGTGGCGATCGCCACGGCTATTGTGCCCCAGCAAGGGAGTATCGGCATTGTCCGTCTCTCCGGAGCCAAAGCGGTAGCGATTGCCCAATCTTTATTTGAGGCCCCTGGCAAGCAGCCTTGGGAATCCCACCGTATTCTCTATGGCTATGTCCGAGACCCCCAAACCAAGGAACGGGTAGATGAAGCGCTCCTACTTTTAATGCTTGCTCCCCGCTCCTATACCCGCGAAGATGTGGTGGAATTTCATTGCCACGGTGGCTTGATACCGGTACAGCGAGTGCTGCAATTGTGTATTGCTGCAGGTGCCCGCCTCGCAGATCCGGGGGAATTTACGCTGCGTGCTTTCCTCAACGGTCGCCTTGATCTCACCCAAGCTGAGAGTGTGGCTGAACTGGTGGCTGCCCAATCCACCGCAGCCGCCCAAATCGCCCTCGCCGGCCTCACGGGTAAATTGGCTCGTCCCCTCCAGCAGATTCGGCAAACTTGCTTATCTCTGTTGGCAGAAATTGAAGCGCGCCTAGACTTTACCGATGAGCTACCTCCCCTGGATCCAGCAGCCATTGCTGAACAAATTCGCCAGTTACAACACCAAGTAGAGGTGTTTTTAGCCACGGCAGAGCGGGGAGCGCTGATCCGCACCGGGCTGAAAGTGGCAATTGTTGGCCGGCCCAATGTGGGGAAGTCCAGTTTGCTGAATGCTTGGAGTCGGAGCGATCGCGCCATTGTCACCGATTTGCCGGGCACCACCCGTGATATTGTTGAGTCTCAATTGGTAGTCGGTGGGATTCCAATCCAAGTGCTTGATACCGCAGGTATTCGCGAGACCGATAACCTTGTGGAACAAATTGGCGTCCAGCGATCGCGCCAAGCCGCCCTCAGCGCTGATCTCATCCTCTTTGTCATTGATGCTAGTCAAGGGTGGACAGCTGCAGATCAGGAGATTTACGACCAACTCCAGCTGCAACGGCGGCGGCAGCAAGCGCCTCAGTCAGTCTTGGTGGTTTTGAACAAAGCGGATCTCCTCAGTGAAACCGTAGAAGTTAAAGATATTCTATTGCCCATTGCCCCCATTCCCACCGTACTGCTCTCGGCTCTCAGTCAAAGGGGAATTGAGCAGCTCGAGGAGGCCATTTTAGACCTTGTCCAGGGTCGAGGGGTGAGCGCCGCCAACCTAGACTTTGCGATCAACCAACGCCAAGCCGGGCTCTTGGAGCAGGTCCACCAATCCCTCAATCATGTGCTGGCGGCCATTGATGCCCAACTGCCCCTGGATTTTTGGACAATTGATCTGCATGCGGCTGCCCGTGCCCTTGGCACATTGACGGGGGAAGAGGTCAGCGAGTCAATCCTCACAGAAATCTTTAGCCGCTTTTGTATTGGTAAATAGGCTATGCTGGGCAAAACCAGTTATCGTTTTCTTCTTCCCTACGTATTGCGCTATTGGCGAACCCTCTCCCTAGCACTGTTGTGTACGGTGGGCTTTGTGGGCACGGCCCCCTTGGCTGCCCAGTTAGTGGGTCAAACCTCTGAACTTGTGGGGACCGGCAATGTGAGGCAGTTATTACCGTGGGCAGTGGCTGCCATCCTGCTCTTTCTTTGGCGGGGGATCTGTCAATTTGGTCAAGATGTGTTGATGGCCGATGCTGCTTTTCGGGTGGTTTACGATATTCGCCTAATTTTGTATGCCCACCTGCATCGCCTTGGGGTGGATTTTTTTGAGCGCATGGGTAGCGGTGATCTCACCTACCGATTAGCGGGGGATGTGGAGGCGATCGCGATCGCCATAATTAGAGTGTTTCAACAACTTTTGCCGGCCCTGCTAACGGCGATCGCCCTCATGGCCTATATGTTCTGTCTCAACTGGCCACTCACCCTAGCGGCTTTGATCATCACTCCCCTGATGGTGGCCGCAATCAGTTGGTTTGGTGAGCGCTTACGCACTGCTTCGCGGCGTAATCAAGATGCCCTTGGCGGACTGTCCTCCTACCTTACGGAAACCTTCGCGGGAATTCGCTTAATCAAGGCATTTGCCACGGAGGAGACGATCTTTCAACGCTTTCAGCAAGAGGTGGAAAGGAACCGCCGGGCCTATTTTCAAATTGCTCGGATTCAGGCAACGCAGTACCCTGTGGTGGGTTTCTTAGAAGCCTTGAGTATCATGAGCTTGTTTCTGCTTGGGACATGGCAAATTGGCGCCGGCAATCTCACACCCGCGCAATTGATTAGCTTTGGCGCCGCTGCCGCTTTACTCATCGATCCCGTCAATCAAATCTCCAGCAGCTATAGCTCCCTCAAAGTTGCTGAAGCCTCTTTGGATCGCAGTTTTAGCCTATTGGCGATTGCACCGAATGTGCAAGAAGTCAGGGATGCCCAACCCTTACCCCCCATTACTGGCAAAGTAGAATACCGCCATGTGTGGTTTGCCTATGAGCCTGATCAACCCGTGCTCCAAGAGTTCAATCTCCTGGTGCAGCCTGGGGAAGTGGTGGCGCTGGTTGGCCATTCCGGGGCAGGCAAGTCAACCCTCATTAACCTCCTCCTGCGGTTCTACGATCCCCAAGCAGGGCAAATTCTCATTGATGGCATTGATATTAAAACCGTGACCCTCAAAAGCCTGCGGCGTCAAATTGGCATTGTGCCCCAGGAAACAATACTGTTTTCAGGCACCATTGCTGAAAATATTGCCTTTGGGGATTCTGAACCCGATTGGGAGCGACTGGTTGAGGCAGCCAAAATTGCCAATGCCCATGACTTTATTACTCAGCTTCCCGATGGTTATCAAACATGGCTCGGGGAGAGGGGTATCAATCTCTCAGGCGGCCAACGGCAGCGCCTGGCGATCGCCCGTGCCATTTATGCCGATCCGCGGATTTTAATTTTGGATGAGGCAACCTCCGCTTTGGACGCCGAATCAGAGACCTTAGTGCAAGATGCTTTGGAGAAGGCAATGAAGGGGCGTACCGCCTTTATTATTGCCCACCGTTTGGCCACGGTGCGTCGCGCCGATCGCATTCTTGTTCTAGAGCAGGGGCGGATCATTGAAAGTGGCACTCACCAAGAACTGCTCGCCCAGTCTGCCCGCTATGCCCAGTTCTACACCCAGCAGTATCTCCCAGACGCGGAATGACCTTTTTTCTGATGGGCTGGCCCTTTGGGTTCGTTCTATCTTCTGAATTTGGGATGGGATGTTTCCTCGACGGCGGGATGTGAAAATAGACGTTGAATTCTCAGATCAGCGAGGACGGCCATGGGGAGCATTATTTCTGTGCATTCTTTTCGCGGGGGCACAGGCAAATCAAATACAACCGCAAATCTGGGCTGTACCTTGGCGATATTGGGCTATCGGGTGGCGATCGTAGACACCGATATTCAATCCCCCGGTATCCATGTGCTCTTTGGCCTTGAGTCGGCAGATACGGAAAATGCCCTGAATGATTACCTGTGGGGACGCTGTGACATTACCGATGTGGCCCGTGATGTCAGCCATCTCATTACTGCCCATGGCCAGCAAGCCAAAGGAGCCATCTATCTTATTCCTTCTAGCCTCAAAACTAGTGAAATTACCCGTGTCTTGCGGGAGGGCTACGATGTCGGCCTGCTCAATGATGGTTTTCAGCAGTTGCTGCAAGGGCTGAATCTGGACTTTTTGCTGATTGATACCCACCCAGGACTGAATGAGGAAACCCTGCTGTCGATTACGATTTCCGATGCCTTGGTACTGATTCTGCGACCCGATCGCCAAGACTTTCAAGGGACAGCGGTCACCGTTGATGTGGCGCGACAGCTTGATGTGCCGAAAATGGTCATGGTGGTTAACAAAGTCCCCAGTGCTTTTAATCAAGACTCCCTCAAGCAGCAGGTGGAGACGACCTATGGTGTGCCGGTTGCGGGCATCCTACCTGTTTGTGAAGAGATGTTTCAACTGGGGAGCAGCGACATTTTCTGTTTACGCTACCCTGAGCATCCCTACAGTCTTATTGTCAGGAGTGTTGTGCAGCATTTGTTGGATTAGGATAGCCTAGGAGTAGGGACGGTTATTTTGATCCTTTCTGGGTGCCACTGCCGTTGAGGAACACTACCGATCATGAATAGTCAAGACGCCAGCAGTGATTCCGAGAGGTGTCTCAATCCAGCAGATTTACTGGTTTTGCCCGAGCGCCAGCGATCCCTTTTGACACTGATGATGCGCCAGCCGATGCCCTGCACTGTGCCAGAATTGGCTAACCAGCTGCACTGGTCTGCCCAGGACGTCAGCGCTACCCTCGCGGAGGTTCTTCAACTGGGCTACGTAACAGTTGACAATGACACCTACCGAGTTAAATTCGGACGGCGTACCCCGCGCGTCCAAGCCAAGGGTCAATCTCCCCGTGTCGCGGCGGTTTGGGACAAGTTGGGCTAGGTCTCAAGCGGAGGTTTTCAGTCACTTCCTCTAAATTATTAATTATTAATATTAATAATTATTAAATTATTAATAATTACTAGGGATAACCCCTGTGGTAGGCTTGATCAGGTTAAGTTTCGCAGAGGAAAATCAGGACGAGTGCGCCCAAAAGTTCTTGCTGGCAACTGGAAAATGCACAAAACCCAACAGGAGGCAGTGGCCTTCCTACAGGAGTTTTTAGGGGAATTGGTGGACACCCCCAGCGATCGCGAGGTGGTGCTATGTGTTCCCTACACCTGTTTGAGTGTATTGTCTAAGAGTCTGCACGGAACACGGGTGAAGCTGGGTGCCCAAAATGTCCACTGGGCAGATCAAGGGGCGTTTACGGGCGAAATTTCGCCACCGATGCTGGTGGAGCTGGGCGTGCGCTACGTGATTATTGGCCATAGTGAGCGGCGACAGTATTTTGGTGAAACGGATGCCACGGTTAACCAACGGCTCAGGGCTGCCCAAAGCCACGGCCTAACACCGATTCTCTGTGTCGGTGAAACGAAAGCCCAACGGGATGCCGGCGAAACAGAAAACCACATCTTTCAGCAGTTGGCGCTGGATTTGGTGGATGTGGATCAGACCAATTTGGTGATTGCCTACGAACCCATTTGGGCGATCGGTACCGGTGACACCTGTGAAGAAACGGAAGCCAACCGTGTCATTGGTTTGATTCGCAGTAAGTTGCACAATCCCGATGTCCCCATTCAGTACGGTGGCTCAGTGAATGCTAACAACATTGATGCCATCATGGCCCAGCCAGAAATTGATGGGGTGCTGGTGGGTGGCGCTAGTTTGCAGCCGGAGAGTTTTGGGCGCATTGTTAATTACAAGCCCCTTTGAACATCACCCAAAGTTCCCCGTCAGTGCCCTACACCACACCTATCCCAGAGATAGAGCACTGTCTTCTGAGCGGAAAACCTCAAAATATCAACACCCAGCCTTTTTTCCAAGGATTTAAAACCGCGACAGAGCGGAAGGCTGGGTGTGCCGCCCAGAAAGGGGTCGTAGCTAGCAATTTATTACAACTGTTATCGTTTGCTGACCGATCGCTTCATTTTCTTTTAGGATCGAAGTAAGGCTGAGCAATGCCGAAAGGAGGCCGACGATGCGCCAACAACTCTTCAGTACTTTGACGGTTTTAGCTGCTTTTGTTGGTCTCAGCAGTGCTGTTGTGGCACAGCCGATGGCGATCGCCACCCTGACTCCCCCCGAACTTCAGGAACTGCAACGCCTGATGCCCCGCAGTGCCGAGGACTACTACAACGTGGGATTAATGCACCAAGGTACGGGGGACCTGGCCGCTGCCATTGATGCCTTTAGCCAAGCGATCAGACTCAACCCCAGTGCTGACTACTACTTTGCTCGCGGCCTGGCCTATTACGACCAAGGGGATATGCAGCGGGCGATCGCTGACTTTACCACTGCGCTGCGCAACGATCCACAGTTTATTGCCGCCTACTACAACCGCGGCATGGCCTATCTTGCCCTGCAAAACTACAATGCAGCAATTGCGGACTTTGATGCTGCCCTAGCACGGGATCCTCAATTTGTTGCTGCCTACTATAGTCGGGGCATGGCCCACTTCGACAGTGGGAATGTGGAACTGGCGCAACGGGACTATGAGCGTGCTCGCGCTCTCAACCCAGCCATGACCGCCCAGTACTATGATCGCGCTCCCCGTCCCCTCACCGGTGGTCCCTAGTACCTGAAGCCACCAATTACAGCGATAATAGAGGATAATGTGCACGATAAGGATGAGCGATCGCGCCTATGCCCAGAACCCCTTCTGAATTTGCGGTTCATTTATTTCTGGAGGGCGGTCACCGTGAGGAGGTGCGCTTCCCCACCATTCAAGACTTCCAGAAGTGGTACAGCAACGAGTTGGCGGCCAAAGCAGATTCCAACGACTTTATTTCTGTTCCCATTAAAAACATTCAAGGGGAATACATGGTGGTGCGCCCCTCAAAAGTCTTTGCGATTCGGGTAGAACCTGTGTTTGCCTCCAGTGTCGATCGGTTTGCCTAGGCTCTATGGCGGGTTTATGGACAGGATGGCTTCAGGGGGTCATCATCCTCGCAGCGGGCGCGATCGCCACAGCACCAACGGTTGCTCCCTTGACGCGCCAAAGCCAACTTCCACCAACCGTTGCCCTAGATACTGCCCTCTGGCAATCCCGCGGTGAGCGAGCACGACTCCTCCAAGCCATTGATCATAGTTTGCGTTACCTGCGTACTGAGAAGGCCCGCCAAGACTACGCCGCCTACACCGCTATTGGCCAACCCGGAGCAGCCCTTGGCCCCAATCTCCAGCAGCGGGTCATCCGCTCCCTCGAACGCTTTCGCCATCTGGTACAAACCCGTCGCTCTGCGGCAGAACTGCAAGCCGCCGTCAAGCGAGAATTTGTTTTTTATCAATCCATTGGCGCCGATGGCCAAGGGCGAGTGGAGTTCACGGGCTATTATGCACCGACCTATCGTGCCAGCTTAGTGCCGACAGCAGAATACCGCTATCCTCTATTTCGTCGCCCCCCTAATTTTGAGCAGTGGCCAGAGCCGCACCCCACTCGCTTGGAACTGGAAGGGGCGGATGGGCAGCAGTGGCGCAATGGCCCTTTGCGGGGTCTGGAACTGGTCTATTTGCGCGATCGCCTTGAGGCTTTTTTGGTTCACGTCCAAGGCTCGGCTGAGCTGCAACTGCCCAATGGTCGCCGCTTTACCGTGGGCTATGCCGGCAAAACGAATCACCCCTACACCAGTATTGGCCAAGAACTCATTCGCGATGGCAAGATTGCCCGTGAGGAACTGACACTCCCGCGCCTCATGGCTTACTTTGAGGCCAACCCTGCTGAGCTCGATCGCTACTTGCCCCGCAACGCCAGTTTTGTCTTTTTTGAACACACCCAAGGGCGTCCTCCCACAGGCAGTCTCTCGATGCCGGTGACCCCAGAGCGTTCGATCGCCACCGATAAGTCTCTAATGCCACCGGGCGCCTTGGCGGTGATCAACACGCAGATTCCCCTCAAGGCCCAAGGCCAATGGCGGCAAACCCCCGTTAGCCGTTTTGTGTTGGATCAGGATACGGGCAGTGCTATTCGGGGGCCAGGTCGTGTCGATATTTTCATGGGCACGGGAGATGTCGCCAAAGCGCGCGCCGGTCTCGTCAATACGCCGGGGCAGTTGTACTATTTGCTACTGCGGCAATAGCTAGGGTTGCAGGGCGACTTTGATCACTTGGCGTGCCTTCATGGCTTGCAAAACACTTTCAATCTCCGTTAGGGGGGCTTGGCCACTAATGAGCTTCTCAAAGGGCAGTGTACCGCTGGCAATCAATTGCAGAGCCTGACGGACAAAGGGGGGAGTGTTGTGAAAGACCCCCTTGAGGGTGAGTTCTTCGTAGTGCAGGCGTTCTGTATCCACGCGGATCGCCGTTTCCCGGGGACAACCACCAAAGAGGTTAATCGTGGCGCCCGGCCGACCACAGGCGATCGCCGTTTCCCAGACTTCAGGAATCCCAGTGGCTTCAATGACAATGTCGGCGCCCCGTCCTTCCGTCCAGTCTTTGACGACGGCGGGAATTTCCCCGCACTGGTGATGATTGATGGTTTGCTCTGCCCCAAAGGTGGTAGCGATCGCCAGCCGCCCATCGGAACCGCCAAAGGCAAGAACCCGTGCCCCCTGTTGTGCCAGCACGCCGACAAACATTAGACCAATGGCGCCATCCCCAAGGACAACAATTTGCGGTGGACTCGGCCACGTTTCCACCATAGCCGGGTCAAAGCCAGAGCGGGCAACACCATGGAGAACACAGGCGAGGGGTTCGGTCAGCGCTGCCAAGGCAAAGGAGAGGCATTCTGGAATGGGCAAAAGGTTTTGGCGGACAATACTGGCAGGAAGTTTCAAATACTCGGCAAAGGTGCCATTGTTAAACTCCAGATGAGGACACAGGGAAAAGGCCTGCCGCTGACAATAAAAACACTGACCACAGGGGGCAGAATTATTGGCCACCACGCGATCGCCCACCCGCCATTCAGTCACACCAGCTCCAAGGGCAACAATTTCCCCGGCAGCTTCATGGCCAAAGAGAATCGGCGGAGTCAGCATCCGGGCATGACCCCCGCGGCGCCATACCTTCAAGTCGGTGCCACAGGTGGTGGCGGCCCGTACCCGAATCACCACTTCCCCCGGCCCCGGCGTCGGATCAGGGACGGTTTCAATGCGGACATCTTCTTTGCCGTAGAGCACTGCGGCTTTCATTGCACTTCCCCCATCCAATTAGGCCAACCATTGCAGGAGGCCGCAGAGCAGTCCCAAGAGGGCAACGACCCCATAGAAGGTGGTCACCACCCGCAGTTCTGACCACCCCCCCAGCTCAAAGTGATGGTGCAGAGGTGCCATGCGCAGCAGCCGCTTGCCCACGCCGTCGGGGCCTTTTGTTGCCTTGTAGTAGAGCACTTGGGCAATCACTGAAAGGGACTCCACAAAAAAAAGACCACTGACAATCAACAGTTCCCAGAGGTGGTGACTGGCCAAGCCAATGCCCGCAAGGACTGCCCCCAGGGCTAGGGAACCGGTATCCCCCATAAACACCCGTGCCGGATGGTGATTGTGCCAGAGGAAGCCAAGACAGGCACCACTCATAACAACGGCCAGAATTTGCAAGTCGGGATAGGGGCTGAGAATCATCCCTAAAGCAAGGAGGGCGATCGCCGCCGTCCCAGTCGCCAGACCATCGAGACCATCGGTAAGATTCAGAGCATTCCCTTCCGCCATCGGCACAAAAATTGCTAAGGGGATAAATGCCATCCCTAAAGGCCAGACCCATCCCCAGGGAGCCGTCACAACCGTTGCCGTTGGATCACTACCCACCAGCCAAGCACAAAAAAGAGCCGCCCCAATGCCCTCCAGCAGGAGCCGCAGCCGAGCCGATAGTCCTTTGTTGGATTTGCGCCGCAGAACTTGCCAGTCGTCCCACCAGCCAATGGCCGCATACCAAAGCACCAACAGGGCGATCGCCCCCACCGTTGGCGATAGCTTCCCCTGAGCAAACCCTGTCCACAGGAGGGCTAGCCCCAGCCCCGGCGGCACAAAAAAGATTCCCCCCATCGTCGGTGTGCCCGATTTTTGCAGGTGAGATTGTGGGCCATCTTCGCGGATAATTTGCCCAGTTTTCAACCGCCGCAACATGGGCACGACGGCCATCCCTAGAACCGCCACGATGGCAAAACTCACCAAATAAGGCACCGTTAAGGTTTGCAACGGCCGTTGCCAGTGGTTTGCCCCTGTATCGTAAGCAATGCTAGCAATGAGGAGGCCAATGGCGAGAAGGCCAAAAAGCCGCCGTCCCGTTAGCCAACGGGGTTCAATCGCAGCCCTGGTTTTGGTGGAAGGCATGGGGATAGCTTTAGCACATACTCCGATAATAGGGGGATTTGTGCCCTACTCCTCAAGCCCTAGGTCCTCTTCTTCGTCGTAATCGCCCAAGGAGTCACCCACAAATTCCTCAATTTCACCCATATCATCGAGGGTGCTATCAATGATTGGGTCTGCCTCATTGGCATCGCGGGGAATAAGGCGGCCGGTTTGCTGTAACCATTCCAAAATTGAGCGATCAGAACGCCCCTCAGCAGTGAGGTTCTTTTGGGAAATGGGTTCTTCGTACAACGAGGGATTGTATAGGGTCATAGAGCGATGGGTAACAACCAAGTAGGGGCAATCAATCCAATCTTTTAGTTTAACGTTTGGCCATAGGAATGTAAACGTTGGCCGCAGACCAATCCGCCACAGTGGCACATTCTCTGGAACCTGCCTAAACTGGAGAAGTCTCTAAAGAATGGGCATTAGGCTTTCATACATGAGGGATCGAAAGAATGTCTTTACTCAAAACATCATCCATTCCCTTGATGGTTTTAAGTGTAGTGTCTCTCGGTGGGGGGCGATCGCCACCCCCTATCCTCCAGAGGTGGTTTCCCGATTCACCAGTGAATGCACAACCGCTCTGGAACAGCAAGTGCCTCAAATGGCGCAATACGGCAATGCCTACTGCACCTGTGTGATCAATGAACTGCAATCCTCGCTGACCTTAGCCGAGTTTCAAGCCATTGGTGAAAGTGTGCAGACCAATATCAAGCCGGAAGTGCGCCAGATGCTCACCCAGACCGCCCAAACCTGCCTGCAACGAGTCAGCCAGTAACTAGGGGGGGACAACTCCCCCCATACTTTCCTAGACTGCACTTAGAAACTGAGCAGCAGCAGCTTGCAGATCGGCAACTTTATCGAGTCTTTCCCAAGGCAAGTCAAGGTCATGACGCCCAAAGTGACCATAGGCTGCCACATCTTGGTAGAAGCGACCACCGCGATCTTGGGGTAAGTGGCGCAGGTTAAAGGTTTGAATAATAGCAGCGGGGCGAAGATCAAAGTGGGTTTTAATCAACTCCAACAATTGCTCTGGGGCGAGTTTGCCCGTGCCAAAGGTATCCACAAAGAGGCTCATGGGGCGAGCAACGCCAATGGCATAGCTAATCTGTAACTCGCATTTGTCCGCCAGCCCTGCGGCAACGATGTTTTTGGCAATGTAACGAGCCATATAGGCGGCACTGCGATCCACTTTTGTCGGATCTTTACCGGAAAAGGCACCCCCCCCATGGCGGGCATAGCCACCGTAGGTATCCACCACCAGTTTGCGCCCCGTGAGTCCTGAATCCCCTTGGGGACCGCCAATCACAAATTTGCCCGTAGGATTGACTAAAAAGCGGGTGTTTCCATCGGGTTGGAGGGTCAAATCGGCAAAAACTGGCTTGACAACTGCCTCCCAGAGATCGGCTTTAATCTTGGCTTGAACAGCGCTTTCCTCGCTAATGTCATCAATGGTGGCGGTGTGTTGGGTGGAAATCAAAATTGTATCAATCCCCACTGGTTTGCCATCCTCATAGATGACCGTGACTTGGGTTTTGCCATCGGGGCGTAGGTAGGGAAGCTGACCCGTTTTACGGACAGCAGCTAAGCGGCGTGCCATGCGGTGTGCCAAGCTAATGGGCAAGGGCATATACTCAGGGGTTTCATTGCAGGCATAGCCAAACATAATCCCCTGATCGCCGGCGCCAATGCGATCCAGTTCGGCGTCACTGAGCTGTTCCCGGGCTTCCTGGGCTGTATCCACACCACGGGCAATATCGGGGGATTGCTCATCAAGAGCAACAATGACGGCACAGCTATTGGCGGCAAAGCCATTGTTAGCATCGGTATAGCCAATTTCATGGATTTTCTGCCGCGCTAAGTTAACGTAGTTGACCTGTGCCTTGGTCGTAATTTCCCCGGTAATCAGGACTAAACCCGTATTAACAACCACCTCAGCAGCCACGCGACTCTGGGGGTCTTGGGTGAGCAAAGCATCCAGAATGGCATCGGCAATTTGGTCGCAAATTTTATCGGGGTGGCCTTCGGTGACGGACTCTGAACTGAATAAGTAACGCAAGATCGCACTCCTATGGCATGGATGATTGAAAGAAGGCAAGAAATTGCCTGGTGGCAACACGGACTTTTGACTAAAAACTAAGCACTTGTTTCTAAATCCTAGGATTATAACTGAGCAGCGAGACGTTACGAAGGTAATGTGATGATTGGCTAGACTAGGGGCAGATTTTAGACTTTTCAAGTGGTATGCCTGCTTTACGCTATGCCTACTATCCCGGTTGTGTGGCTCAAGGTGCCTGTCGGGAATTAGATCTCTCAACGCGGGCGATCGCCCCCCTGTTGGATATAGAGCTTGTGCCACTGAAGCAAGCCAGTTGTTGTGGCTCAGGTACCTTTAAGGAAAATTCATGGCTGCTGGAAGATACCGTGAATGCCCGCAACATTGCCCTTGCAGAACAGTTAGGCCTGCCCCTGTTGACCCATTGCAGCACCTGTCAGGGGGTGATTGGCCATGTGGATGAACGCCTCAAAAGGTTTCAGCGCGATCGCCCGGCGTACGTGGCAGAAATTAACCAAGTGTTGACGCAACAGGGCTGCGCTCCCTACCAAGGCACAACAGAAGTCAAGCATTTGCTCTGGGCAATTGTTGGCGATGTGGGCATTGACCAGTTGCGCGATCGCGTCCATCGTCCCCTCAAAGGACTTCGCTGCGCTGCCTTTTATGGCTGTTACCTCCTGCGCGCCCAAGAGAGACTCCCCTTTGATCATCCGCTCCATCCCACCTCGATGGAGCAGGTATTTGAGGCGCTAGGAGCGACCCCCATAGAGTATGAGGGACGTACCCAGTGCTGTGGTTGGCCAATTTCTAGCTATGCCACGGCGGCCAGTTTTGCGATGGCCGCCCAACGACTCCAGAGCGCGATCGCCAAGGGTGCGGATTGCATTGTCACCCCCTGTCCCCTGTGTCACCTCAATCTCGATGCCCGTCAACCGGAGATTGCCCAGCAGGTGGGGGTTCCCCTCAATCTGCCGATTCTCCACTTGCCGCAACTAGTGGGTCTAGCCCTTGGCCTGAGTCCGGAGGAACTTGGTTTGAGAAAGCACATCGTCTCGACGCAGCCAGTGTTAGCCAAGCTGGGTCTTTAGCGGATTTCCCAGAGGCCTGATTCAGTGCAAATTGCTTGCAGCGGCTGATCCCACGGATCATGGGGCAATTCTTCTACAAGCGCTGCCTCAAAGACAATCCCCCAGCGACACACGTGCTGCCAGTCAGGGTGGGCAAAGAGGCGATCAAAAAAACCCGCGCCATAGCCGAGGCGATACCCCTGGCGATCGCAGGCAACCGCAGGAATCAAACACAGATCAACGCAAGCGGGATCAATAGGAGGAGCTTCGGGGGACGGTTGCCAGAGGCCATAGCGGCCTTGCTGGAGAGTGTCTTCTTTGCCATCAAAACAATGCCACTGTAAATCCTGGCCCACCACACGAGGTAAGCCCCACTGTTTCGGGAGTAACCACAGGGAGCGCAAATCCGGTTCTCGGCGATGGGGCACGTAGGTCAACACCGTGGTTGCCTGTTGAAACTGGGGGTGATCAAACAAGTGCTGACAAATGCGCTGACTGCGCTCTTGCCACTCGCGATCGCTCAGGTGCTGCCGCCATTCAAGATAGTGTTGTCGCAATCTGACTTTATCGCTCATTGATTTGACATTGATTTTCTGGGCCCCCAAGCCACAGGCTAGTATATGAGGTAGAGCCAATGCTTAACCCTAGCAACGATGCAACTATCCCCGCAAGAAAAAGACAAGCTCCTGATTTTTACGGCCGCTCTTGTGGCCGAACGTCGCAAAGCCCGGGGTCTCAAGCTCAATTATCCCGAAGCAGTGGCCTATATTTCTGCGGCCATCTTGGAAGGAGCGCGGGAGGGGCGCACGGTTGCCGATTTGATGAACTATGGCACAACGCTGCTCACCCGTGATGATGTTATGGAAGGGGTGCCAGAAATGCTCACAGAGGTGCAAGTCGAGGCAACATTTCCCGATGGCACAAAGTTGGTGACAGTACATACCCCCATTCGCTGAAGTCTCAAGAAGCCTCAGGAGAGTGCCAACGGAGGACGAGGAACCCATCCCCAACAGGAAGAATTTTGCTGGTGATTCAAATCCCGATAAAAATAGTCGGATATGTTTGACAGGGTGATCGCCCCCTGCTAGGATGGTCAACAACTTGTCTGAGGCAGTCTGAGACCCATGACCGCAACCTTGACCTCCACCACCGAAACCGCCTATTTTACCCACCTCAAATGCAAAGAGTGTGGCGCAGAGTACGAACCCCAAGCCATTCATGTCTGTGAGTACTGTTTTGGCCCCCTAGAGGTGAAGTACGATCTGGAACGCTTGGCGGCAGTTGTAACGCGCAGCACCATTGAGGCGGGTCCGAAGTCCATTTGGCGCTACCGTCCCTTTTTGCCGGTGACCTCGGCAAACCCCATTGATGTGGGCACAGGGATGACTCCCCTCATCAAAGCCCAGCGGCTGGGGCGGCGGCTTGGGCTCAAGCATCTGTACATCAAAAACGATGCGGTGAATATGCCCACCCTCAGCTTCAAGGATCGGGTGGTATCGGTGGCGTTGACACGGGCGCGGGAATTGGGCTTTACGACGGTGTCCTGTGCCAGTACCGGCAATTTGGCGAATTCAACGGCGGCGATCGCGGCCCATGCGGGGCTAGACTGCTGCGTGTTTATTCCAGCGGATCTGGAAGCGGGTAAGGTCTTGGGGACGCTCATCTATGGACCAACGGTGATGGCGGTTGAGGGCAACTACGATCAAGTCAATCGTCTCTGCTCGGAGGTGGCAAATACCCATGGCTGGGGGTTTGTCAATATCAATTTGCGCCCCTACTATTCGGAAGGGTCAAAGACGCTAGGTTATGAGGTAGTTGAACAGTTGGGCTGGCAACTTCCTGACCACATTGTGGCCCCCTTGGCTTCCGGCTCTCTGTTCACGAAAATTTACAAAGGTTTCCGTGAATTTGTGGCAGTGGGTCTAGTGGCTGACAAACCTGTCCGCTGTAGTGGTGCCCAAGCGGTCGGCTGCTCCCCCATTGCCCAAGCCTATGCCGAGGGGCGGGACTTTGTGGCACCCGTGAAGCCCAACACCATTGCTAAATCGATTGCCATTGGTAACCCCGCCGATGGTGTCTATGCCCTAGACATTGCCCGCAAAACGAATGGGGCGATCGCTGCGGCCACCGATGAAGAAATTGTGGCAGGCATTAAGCTGCTTGCGGAGACGGAAGGGATTTTCACCGAAACCGCTGGTGGTACCACAGTTGCTGTTCTCAAAAAGTTGGTGGAATCGGGCAAAATTGACCCCGAAGAAGTGACCGTTGTCTATATCACGGGCAATGGCCTGAAAACCCAAGAGGCGGTACAAAACGATATTGGTCAACCCTTGACGATTGAACCGAAGTTGGCCAGCTTTGAGCGCGCCCTAGAGCGATCGCGCACCCTTGAACGGTTGGATTGGCAACCGGTATTGGTCTAGTTAGTTTTCCCAAACTTTGTTGAAATCTATGGATGGTTTGTAGAGGTCTATGGCTGTTACTGTTTTGATTCCGACTCCCTTGCAAAAACTCACCCGCGATCAGGCAACGGTGGAGTGTCAAGCCCAATCGATCGCTGAACTCCTAGAGAAGCTAGAGCAGGACTGCCCCGGCATTAAAGGGCGCCTCTGTGATGAAAACGGTCAGCTGCGGCGGTTTGTGAATTTCTACGTCAATAACGAGGATATTCGCTTCCTCAATGGCATTGAAACGCCCCTCAAGGATGGCGACGAGGTCAGCATCATTCCCGCGATCGCTGGCGGCTAAGGCGTTGTCAAGGGATGGTCTGATTCCTGCTGCACTGACTTGGCCCATAGGCAAAACATAGGCAAACCCTGTGATTTAAGGGTAAGGAAACGCTGGAGCTAGCAGGCGATGCCCCTAGGGGGTGATTTGCCCGCTCTCAAGTAGACATTTGTTAGGATCAGGGCACAGTTTTTCCCTGCTGCCTTTATGTTTCAGTCTTGGCTGCAACCCCTTGCCCACTCACCGATGCTGGCCCCGGCCAAAGATATTGAGGATTCCCTGCTGCTGCGCCTAGGGGTATTGGGCCTGGTCATTGTTGGCCTGGTGACCACGGATGTTGCCTCAGAAACAACGAATAGTTTTTGGGCAGTTCCCCTCTCCATTGCCGGTTTTGGTTGGAGTTGGTGGGCACGGCGGCAAAGCAATGTTGTCGCTAAGCTAGTGATTGCCATCGGTATGTTGGTGGCATTGGCGGTGTTTTTAGGGCGGCTGGCCGCACTGAACCAAGATTCCCGGGTGTTGCTGACGGAACTGTTAATCCAACTGCAAGTGCTCCACAGTTTTGACTTGCCTCGCCGCAAGGATTTGGGCTACTCGATGGTGATTGCCCTGATTTTGATCAGTGTAGCGGCCACCCTCAGTCAAACCATGATCTTTGGCGTGTTTCTTTTAATCTTTCTGGCGATCGCTCTACCGGTTTTAGTCCTCGACTACCGCTCACGCCTGGGCTTGCTATCCACTACACTAAACTCCCTGCGCTTGCCCTGGCCGCAATGGCTTGGTCTCTTTGCCCTGATTCTTGGCTTGGGAATGGCGGTCTTTGTGCTGCTGCCGCGTTTCCCTGGCTATCAGATTCGCACCTTGCCTGTCAGTGCTGAAATTGAAGTTCAAGGGGAGTTTGACCAAACCCGTGTGATCAATCCGGGCTACGTCAGTGGTCGTGGTGGTGGCGGTTTGGGGGAGGAACTGACCCATCAAACCTTCGACTCGAACTTTTACTATGGCTTTGGTGCCGAGATTGACCAGACCATTGGGGGCATGATGACCCCCCAGGAACTAATGCGAGTGCGATCGCAAGCCCCCGGCTTCTGGCGAGTCCTTGCCTTTGACCAATATACGGGGCGGGGTTGGCGCATTAGTCGCAACGATGAGGCAGAAGTGCTGCAGCGTTCCCCTTGGAGTTTTCGCTATCTGCTGCCGCAGCAACTCTCCCAGATGCCAACGCAGGAAGTGATTCAGACCTACACGATTGTTTCTGAGTTTAGTAACCTCATTCCCCACCTCTATGAGCCGCGCGAACTCTATTTTCCCACCCGTGAAATTGCCCGCGATCTCGATGGTGGGCTGCGGGCGCCGCTGCCCTTGCCAGCGGGGCTGACCTATTCCGTAATTTCTCAAGTGCCGGTGCGCGATCGCTCCCTGTTGCGCAGCGCTCCTAGACTGCATTCTCCCCTCGGGTATGAAGCCTACTTGGCAGTACCGGCGGATCTCAAACCGCGACTCCAAGCCCTCGCTAAGGATCTGCTGGCAAAGGCCGATCGCTCGATTCCTGAACCCTACGAGCAAGCCCTTTACCTCACCCAGGCTCTGAAGCAATCCTATGCCCTGAGAACTGATATTCCTGAACTAGGTAAAGATCAAGATTTGGTGGAGGCCTTTCTTTTTGAGTGGCGCGGGGGCTATCCCGATCACTTTTCCAGTGCGTTGACACTGCTGTTGCGCAGTATTGGTATTCCCAGCCGCTTGGTAACAGGGTTAGGAACAGGGGAATTTAACCCCTTCACGGGTCTGTACGTGGTTCGTAATACCGATGCCTATGCCTTGACGGAGGCCTACTTCCCCAATTTGGGATGGTTTCTCTTTGATCCGATTCCGGGGCACGATCTCTATCCAGCTACTCTAGAGGTGGATCAGACCTTTAGCGTTCTCCAGCAGTTTTGGCAGTGGGTCACCGGCTGGCTGCCGACCCCAGTGACAGGGCTCTTTGGTACCCTTTTTGCCACCCTCGAAACCGCTTTACAAAAATTCTTTGATCTGTTTAGCCAAGGGCTGGGGGGTATTGTCCAAGGGATTTTGATTCTTTTGGGGGGCGCCATCACTGTCTGGGGCTTGGGATACGCTCTCCAGGGGTGGCGATACCGTCAACGTCTGCAAAAACTGCCCCCGATCGCCCGCCTCTATGTACAAATGCTCGATGGTCTGGCCCAGCAGGGATTACCGAAGCGCGCCAATCAAACCCCTTGGGAATACGCGCGATCGCTGCAAACCTGTAGCCGCCTTGATGCCGTCAGTCAACGGGCCATTGCAACCCTGACCCAGGCCTATGTGGCTTGGCGCTATGGTGGTGATTGCCCCCCTTTGCCCCCCCTGAAACGGGCCCTTAACCAACTGCGACAACAACGCTGGCGATCGCTACAACGCACGGTAGCCGATTTGCGCCGTCGTTAATCCTTCTCCTTGTGGTTGCTCTCATCGGCGAGGGCATCATCGCTCACCAGTTCAGTGACCAGCACCTTATCAACGCGGTTGCCATCCATATCCACCACTTCAAAGCGCAAGCCGTCGGTTTCAATATAATCTCCCGACTGGGGAATGCGACCAAATAGCGTAATGATGAGCCCACCAAGGGTGTGGTAGTTGGCAGTGTCCTCCTGGGGCAAGCTTTCCCGCCGCAGCAATTCCTTGAGTTCATAGGTAGAAAGCAGACCATCCAACAGCAAAGAGCCATCCTCCCGCTGAACAATTTGTGGTTCCTCCTCCTCATCGTGGCGCAGTGTGCCAATAATTGCTTCCGTGAGATCATTGAGGGTGACTAGTCCTTCAATGCCACCGTATTCATCGGTAATCAGAGCAATGTGTTGGCTCGACTGGCGAAAGAGTTCAAGGACATCAAGCGCCGGTAGGCCTTCGGGAACAAACAGCGCCGGCTGCACCAGTTGCCGCAGGTCAATGGTTTGCTGGGTTAAGCGAGCCGCTAAAAAATCCTTGGCTGAGATAATCCCCAAGCAGTGATCAATGGTTTCCTCAGCAACAGGAAACCGTGAATGGGAACTGGCTAGGATTTCCGCCTCTATTTCTTCAAGGGAAGATTCAATATCCAGCCAAACAATATCGGTGCGGGGGGTCATGATGGATTGAATCGGGCGATCGCCCAAGTTAAAAATCCGCGCCACCATATCCTGCTCTGCCACCTCAAAGAGACCCGCCCGGGCCCCCTGCTCAATCAGGACCTTGATTTCATCCTCCGTAACCGTTTGGTCGGCAGTGGTGGCAATGCCCAATACTTGCAAGATGGCATCTGTGGAGATGCTGAGTAAATGCACAATCGGGGCTGCTAATTTCGTCAGCCAAGTCATTGGCTTGGCAATATTGCAGGCGATCGCCTCCGGATAGGTCATGGCAATCCGCTTGGGCACCAGTTCACCTATCACCAAGGAAAGATATGTAATCCCCGTCACCACAAGGGCAATGCTCAAAGGCTGGCTGTGTTGACCCAACCATGGCACGGGACTCAGGGTAGCCTGTAACCGCTGGGCAAGGGTGGCACCCCCCACAGCACCACTGAGAATACCAATCAGAGTAATGCCAATTTGTACAACCGAGAGAAAATCATTGGGGGAGTTGGCCAGTTTCAGAGCTGCCCTCGCCTTGCGTTTACCGCGTTTTGCCAGTTGCTCGAGGCGGACTTTGCGCGCAGAGACCACTGCGATTTCAGCACCAGCAAAAATGCCATTGGCGATGATGAGCAGCAGGACAAATAAAAGTTCTAAGGCAGCGGCAGACATTGCAGCTATTCTTCTAGGGGCGACCCCAGATATACATTCTCCGTCGGCATCGTCGGTGGTCAGACCTATTCAAGAGACTGCTCCTTTACTGCCGATGTTGTTTCCATGATGCTGAATAAATTGCTCCTCTGCCATATCGCCCTATGGAGGGGATGTGATTCCATTATTAAGCAGTCTTTGCGGTTTTGAGGGGGTTTCATCCTATTGCAAAGGGCTGTATAGCAGTCAGGATACTGGAATCTGGGAGACTCTACAAGAGGGAGAGAGTCACCAAGGGAATCCTAGAATAGACGTGATGTTTCCCTCGCTAGCCAATGCAAGCGCGGCTTCAACGCTTCCTTACCCTGGGGGCGATCGCGATTCTGGTGCTGTTGATTGTGGCTTTTGTCTGGAGCGAAGAGGCATTGCAGTCACCCAGCCGAGCTTGGGAGGCCCTCAGTAATGCAATCATCACACTGGTGGGAGAGTATCCCGATCGCCCGCGAACCCTGCTGGGGCAAGTCGTGCAACTGCTACTACTGCTCTTTGGCACCTTTGCCTTTGGTGCCCTGATTGGCAAGTTTTCCTCCTACTTTGTCACCCAAGCCCTTGCCCAAACGCTGCCCATGAAATCCTTTAGCAACCATATTATTATCTGCAATTGGAATACCAAGGCTCCCCTGGTGCTACGGCAACTCATTGAGGCCAACCGCTACTATCCCCGCGATATTGTCCTGTTGTGTGCGGAACCCATTAAACTTAACTCCGAATTTCAAGAGCGCACCGATGTTTTTGTGGTGCAGGGGGATCCCACCCACCACAGTACCCTCGAACGCCTCAATGCCCCCAAGGCCAAGGCAATTATTCTGCTTGCCGATGCCGATATGGAAGCCCCCGATGAAAAAAATGTTCTTATTGCCCTTGCGGTGAAGCATCTGGAGAAAACCCCTGGCCACGAGCAGGATATTCATGTGGTGGCCGAATTGGTGAATAGCGATCGCCGGCGCCACCTCAAGGAAGCAGGGGTCGATGAAGTCATTTTCAGCCAAGACTACAGTTCTGGCATCCTAGCCCAAAGTGCCCTCTTTCGGCAAATGTCCGAGGTCTATCGCCAACTCCTGACCTACTCCGATCACACCAATGAGTTTTACTTTATTGAGCCAAGGTACTATCCTGCCACCCTTTATGGCCTCTCATTTCCTGCCCTTAGTGCTTGGGTGAGTGAGTACAGCAACCGCCATCCCGACAATCCAGTTCTCCTTGTGGGGATTCGCCGCCAAAATCAACAGGTGTTGCTCAACCCTCGTCCCACAGACTTTCGGGGCCTTGACGCCAGTGACACCCTCATTGTTATGGCCTATCACCCTATCTATGACTTGCGCGGATAAACCCGTCCTTTCCAAGCACCGCCCCGGCCTTGCCAGTGACGACGGGCAGAATCCAGGGTCATCAGGGTATAGAGAAAGGCAATCACGGGCAGTGTCAGCGCCCAGCCGCCATTAAGGCCATAGAAACGCACCGTTGGCCCGTAGGCGATCGCCATGCCCCCCCAAGTGAGTCCCCCCATGACGGCTAAGGGCAGTGATTGACTCATAAGACCGATCCCAAGGGCAAAGGGGGCCCACAAATACACCAGGGTCATGCCAATCACCGTTGCCACAAGCAAAAGCGGCGAATAGGACAACTGCGTATAGGCGGTGCGAGCCACCATCTGCCAAATACTGCCGAGCGTATTGTAGGCACGCAGGCTCACAGTGGTGGGGGTCAGCCCCAACCAAATGCGGTAGCCGGCTCGCTTGACGGCGGCGGCCAAGGAACAATCATCAATCAGGGCATCCCGAATACAGGCAATGCCACCAATTTTGTCCAGCACCGCGGGATCAATCAAAATACAACCGCCGGCGGCAGCTGCCGTTGCCCGCTGCGGATCGTTGACCCAACGGAAAGGATAGAGCTTGGCAAAGAAAAAGACAAAGGCGGGAATTAGGAGTTTTTCCCAGAGACTTTGGCAGCGCAGTTTCACCATGAGGGACACCAGGGCGCATTTTTGCTGACGGGCGTGGGCAACCAATTGGCGCAAATTTTGGCGATCGTGGGCAATATCGGCATCCGTCAGCAGCAAGTAATCGGGATCAAAGGCACGGGCTGCTTCAATGCCTTGGGACAGTGCCCAGAGCTTACCTGACCAGCCGAGGGGGAGCGGTGTGCCCTCGATAATTGTCAGGCGATCGCCCTGACCGAGATCAAGAGCCGTTTGGCGAGCGATGTCTCCTGTGCCATCGTCACTTTGATCGTCCACCACAATCAGGTGGAGGGGTCCTGCGTAGTCCTGTTCTAGGAGCGATCGCACACTGGTGCCAATCACCGCCGCCTCATTGCGGGCTGGAATGACAATCACGACCGTTGGCCAAACCTTCAGATCTCCCCCCTGTAGCCGCTGATCCGGGCGCCAAAACTCTCCCCAAAACAGCAGCAAAACCAGCCAGATCAAAAGGGAAAGACCTGTGACACTCAACAGGATAGAGATCAACACGGGGGGCATAGTCATCACCATTCGCTATCGAGGACTTCCTCAGCCATGGGATTGAGGTGCTGATGTTGCTGCCGTCGCGATCGCCGACGATATTTTTTCGGATCCAAGAGGGGTTCAAGGCGCTGCTGACCTTGGCGGTCACTCTTGGCCTTCACTGGGGGCACCTTCCCCAAGGATGGCTCTGAACTAGCGATTGTTTCTAGCTGGTGTAAATACGCAATGTAGAGGGGGTAGCGCTCCCAGTTGCCACGGACACAGCAGCCCGGTTCCTGATCGTGGCGACAGTTATCAAAGAGGCACTGATTCTTGCTTAGCCGTTGGCGAATCTCCGGAAAAGCCGCCGCCAATTGCTGCGGATCTGGGGGCAATTCCGGTTGGTTAAAGCCCGGTGTATCGGCAATCCAGCCCCCCGCCGGTAGGGGAAAGAGTTCCACATGGCGTGTAGTGTGCCGTCCTCGATGCCAGTGATCGGAGACCACGCCGACGCGAATATCCTCCCGAGGTGTAAGATGGCGGATCAAGCTACTTTTGCCCACCCCCGAGGGGCCACAGACGACCGTGATTTGATTGGCCAGATGGGGACGCAGAGCCTGCCAAGCTGTTCCTTGGGTAAGGCTGAGGACATGGCAACGATAGCCCCATTGTTGCAGGCGATCGCGCCACTGCTGTTGCGCTTGGGGAGAAACCAAATCCGCTTTGGTAAAAACCACCTGAATTTCAACATTTAACCCTTCAGCGGTCAAAAGGAAGCGGGTAATTTGATGGACATCCGCAGGGGGGTCGGCCAAGGCAAAAAGCAGCAAAATCTGATCTACATTGGCAATTGCCGGGCGGGGCAATTGATTGCGGCGGGGCAAAATCTCAGCGATCGCCCCCCGTTGTCCTGGCCAATCGGGATGGCTCACCACCACCCAATCTCCCACGCAGATCTGTTGCCCCATCTTCTTGAGGCGAGCACGGCGCACGCAGAGGAGTTCCTCAACCCCATTGGTGGGTTCCCGTAGGCGGACACGATAGTAATTGGCCTGGACAGCTCGCACCAAGCCCACCAGCTCACTCATGCGGGACGCTGCACCTGAAGGGCAAAATAGTCCTGCCGTGGCTCAATTCTGAGAACCTCATAGCCCGCCATCCGCAAACTATCGGGCACCTGCTCAATGGGTTCGCCCGCATCCAACCACACCTCAAGGGGCTGCTGGGGGGGCAACTGTTGCAGGCGCAGTTTCGTGCGCACAAAGTTCAAAGGACAGGGCGTTCCCCGTAGATCCAATGTTTCCATGGCAGGGCCAGTAACCAACTGCAACTATCTTCCCAAAAAGGCGACCACCTTGGCGAATACCTGCTCTCGCTCCACATCCAGGGGGAGCAAATGATCCGAATCCTTGAGCCAATGCAATTCCTTGTTGGGACTGCCTAAGTCTTCATAGATCCTCTGTGCCCCTTGGGGGTCCACGATGGTGTCGGCGCGACTTTGGAGAATCAGTGTCGGTGTTGTGATCATGGGCAGCTCCTGCTCCACTTGGGCAATGAGGTCGAGGGCACTGCCTACTGCCTGTAAATTGAAACTCTTAAAAAAACAGGCTTCTTCCGCTGCTTGGCGCAGAGCGCGATCGCGAATCGGTAGGCTCCGCCGAGGTACCCAAGGAATCCAGCGACCAAGGGACCGCACCAGCCTCTCGGGTCTGACGGCGGAAAACCAAGGTCGATAGATGCGCAAAAAGGGCGCAAGGAGCACTAGGGCATCAACGGAATAGTGATAGGCAAGATGGAGGGCTAGGGTTCCTCCTGTGGAAAAGCCAACCACCGCAACCGTTGAGTAGCTCTCTCGCAAGACTTGGAAGGCGGTGACGACGGCCTCATACCACTGCGGCCATGTCGAGGCGGGCATTTGGGCACTGGGGCGATCGTGCCCCGGATACAGAATGCCCTGAACCGTCCAACCCGTTTCATAGAGAACTTCTCCCAAAAGCTGCAGTTCATAAGCCCCACCCCCCAAGCCATGGAGGAGCAAACAGGCGCGATCGCCCGCCCTATGGCCATAGAAAAAGGGAAGATTGACCAGACTCACAATACCCTCGAGCCCTTCATGCAACCACCATAAAAAATCTACCCCGATCGCTCGAGGTAGAGGAGGCGGCGTTCACCTAGGCAGCAGTTGCCCAGTGAGCCTAAAAGCGCTCGTGGAACGTGCGGTTAATAACATCCAACTGTTGTTCGCGGGTGAGTTTAATGAAATTCACCGCATATCCAGACACCCGAATGGTGAGTTGTGGGTACAGTTCAGGGTGATCCATAGCATCTAGCAACATTTCGCGGTTGAGCACGTTGACGTTGATGTGGAAGCCCTGATCATGGATGTACCCATCCAACATATTCACCAGGTTGCTGATTTGATCTTCCCGGGTCTTGCCAAGGGCACTAGGCACGATAGAGAAGGTATTGGAGATGCCATCTTGGGCATGGATATAGGGCAACTTGGCCACGGACGCTAGTGAGGCGATCGCCCCTTTGGTATCGCGACCGTGCATGGGGTTGGCCCCTGGCGCAAAAGGTTCACCCGCCTTGCGGCCATCGGGAGTACTGCCGGTTTTCTTGCCATAGACGACGTTGGAGGTAATCGTCAGGATTGACTGGGTGGGCACCGCATTGCGGTAGGTTTTGTGTTTGCGGACTTCGTTCATGAAGGTTTCCACGACCCACACCGCAAGACTATCCACGCGATCGTCATTGTTGCCGTACTTCGGAAAGTCGCCCTTGATCTCGTAGTCCACGGCCAACCCTTCGGCATTCCGGATTACTTTCACCTCGGCGTACTTAATGGCCGAGAGGGCATCCGCCACCACCGATAGACCAGCCACCCCACAGGCCATTGTGCGGAAGACATCGCGATCGTGGAGCGCCATCTCCAGCCGCTCATAGCAGTACTTATCGTGCATATAGTGGATGACGTTAAGGGTATTTACATACACCTTCGCCAACCAAGCCATCATCTGCTCAAAGCGTGGCAGCACCTCTTCCCACTTCAGTGTGTCGCCGGTAATTGGGGCAAACATCGGTGCCACCTGCTGACCAGAGACTTCATCCCGACCACCGTTGATTGCGTAGAGGAGGGCTTTGGCCAAGTTCACCCGTGCCCCAAAGAATTGCATTTGTTTGCCGACTCGCATCGCCGAAACGCAGCAGGCGATCGCGTAGTCATCCCCCCAGTAGGGACGCATCAAGTCGTCGTTTTCGTATTGGATGGAACTGGTGTCAATGGACACTTGAGCACAGAAACGCTTGAAGGCCTCTGGCAAGTTTTCCGACCACAGCACCGTCAGGTTGGGTTCGGGGGCAGGCCCCAGGGTATAGAGGGTATTCAAAATACGGAAGCTGGTTTTCGTCACCAACGGGCGACCATCGAGACCCATACCGCCAATGGACTCCGTGACCCACGTGGGATCCCCAGAGAAGAGTTCATTGTATTCCGGCGTCCGCAGGAAGCGCACCATCCGCAGTTTCATGACAAAGTGGTCAATCCACTCTTGAATGTCGGCTTCTGTGGCTGTGCCCTGACGCAAATCTCGCTCAAAGTAAATGTCAAGAAAGGTTGAGACCCGCCCAAGGGACATGGCAGCGCCGTTTTGTTCTTTGACCGCCGCCAGGTAGCCAAAGTAGAGCCACTGAATAGCCTCTTTGCCATTGGCCGCTGGCCGCGAAATATCAAAGCCATAGCTGGCGGCCATTTCCTTGAGTTCATTGAGGGCTTTGATTTGCTCTGAGAGCTCTTCTCGCAGGCGGATGGTTTCTTCATCCATGACATCGACTTCAAGGGAGGCCTGCTGCGCCTGTTTGTCGGCAATCAAGCGATCTACCCCGTAGAGCGGCACGCGGCGATAGTCACCAATAATCCGACCCCGGCCGTAGGCATCTGGCAGTCCGGTAATGATTCCCGATTTACGGCAGCGGCGCATTTCGGGTGTGTAGGCATCAAAGACGCCATCGTTGTGGGTTTTGCGATATTTGGTAAAGATTTCCTTCGTGCGCGGATCTAGTTCATAGCCGTAGGCCTTGAGGGCGGTTTCAACCACGCGAATGCCGCCAAAGGGCATAATCGCCCGTTTCAAGGGCTTATCGGTTTGCAGGCCAACGATTTGCTCCAGCTCCCGATCGATGTAACCCGGTGGGTGGGCTGTGATTGAGGAAGGCACGCTGGTGTCGGCATCAAGGACGCCTTTTTCGCGCTCTAGAGCCATCAGCGCACGCACTTTTGCCCAGAGTTGCTGGGTGCGATCGCTGGCGCCTACGAGGAAGGAAGCATCTCCGGTGTAGGGGGTATAGTTGCGCTGAATAAAGTCGCGCACATCAATGTGCTCAACCCAGTCACCCCCTGTAAATCCTTGCCATGCCGCTTCGGGCAATTCTGTGTAGCGTGTAGTGTAGCGTGTACAGTTCATAGTCCATGTTCCTCATCAAGTGGGCAGCAACTTCTCGCGATCGCCTGTAACCGATAGCGATCGCTCCTTCCAACCAGCAAGAACCTGCTAACTGCAACTGCTAGAAAATGCGTAAGAGATTAAAAAATTGCCCTCAATCCACAAATGCCAATCAACCTTTTGTAGGCCAAGCCCCATCACTATTTTTCGGCCTGCTTACACCTACACCTTCATTATAACCCTTCGGCTCTAGAAGCTTCTTTTACGAAGTTTTTGTGAAAATGTTGCGAAACACAAATCTTTTTTTCATTTGTTTAGGCTGCGATCGCCTCCATTTCGGAGGCCATTTGCAAGCGCTCAATTGCTGCATCGAGGAGAGCTAAACCAGCCTCTAGGGTTTCAATGCGACACAATTCACCGCGCAGTTCTGCTGCATCGGCAAAGCCCTTGGCGTACCACGTCAAATGCTTACGCGCTTGGCGAATCCCCCGTTCCCCTTTGTACTCCCAGAGGGCAATCAGATGATCTCGCGCACATTGCAGACGCTCAACCACCGTTGGCGCAGGCCGCAATTCCCCCGTTTTCAAAAAGTGATCAATTTCTCCCACCAAGAAGGGATATCCCATCGTTCCCCGCGAGCACATCACCCCATCTGCCCCGGTTTGCTCCAAGCAGCGGACTGCCGCCTCTACCGAGAAAATATCGCCATTGGCAATCACGGGAATACTGACGCGCTCCTTCACCCGCGCAATCCACTCCCAGCGGGCTGGGCCATTAAAGCCCTGGGCACGGGTACGCCCATGAACCGTAATCATTGCCGCACCAGCATCTTCCATCGCCTTGGCAAAGTCAAGGATATTGATTTCCTCATCACTCCAGCCAATGCGAGTTTTCACCGTGACTGGCACAGGCACCGCCTTTGAGACCGTACGCACAATGGTTACTGCTGTTTGTACATCCCGCAGTAGGGAAGAACCACCGCCATTCTTCGTGATTTTATTCACGGGGCAGCCCATATTGATGTCCACGGTGTCTGCCCCTTCAGCCACTGCCTTTATCGCGGCTTCTGCGAGAAAATCAGGCCGACAGTCAAAAAGCTGAATACTGATGGGATGCTCATTCGCATCCACTTCCATAATCCGGGGTAATGTTTTCAGATAGTGCAGCCCCGACGCACTGACCATCTCGGTATACATCATCGACTCAGGGGCATATCGGCGCACTAAGCGGCGAAAGACGAGGTCCGTTACACCTGCTAAAGGGGACTGCAATACCCGACTATTGACCCTAACAGAGCCAATCTGCAGTGGCGTGGCTAAACGGGCTTTGAGCGCTGGTGACAGGGTTGGCGTGCTCATAAAATGACTAGCTTAACAACTGATACTTGGAAACTCAAAGTACTGAGGGAAGCTAATTAATTCTATCAAAAGCTCGCCCGTCAACCTACCGCTGGTTCCTTACATCACATTTTTAATTTCACTTTGAATTTTTAATTTCACTTTGATAGGCTGCATAAACCGCTTGAACATTGTACCAGTTCAAAAAGATGCGAGCCACCTCAAGGGCATCTTGGGGGCGACCGATGTTAATCAACCATTGCAACAGGGGTGCCAGGGTTTTTTCATTGAGCATACCACCGAGGGATAGGATTGCCCAAAGAAGGTAATGAAAAGGGGTCATTTGAATCATGAGCTTCACTTCCCAAATCGGATGCTTTTTATAGAACAAGACCCCCATTCTCCCCCTTTCAATCTCTTTCTGAATGAGGGCAGGCACTTGGCTGAGGGAAAAGGAGGGATGCCAGTGGTAGCCAACTGCTTCAGGGCACTTCAGTAATCGTAAACCTAATTTTTTTAGGCGCACCCCTAGTTCTAAATCTTCCCAGCCGTAGAGTTGAAACTGGGTATCAAAGAGGCCTGCCTTTTCCAACCAGTGGCGGGCGATCGCCACATTTCCCGTTGCAAAATAGGCAGCTGAAAAATCAGTTATCTTATATGGCTCTGAAGTTGGATCTTCAAAATTACAGGTATTAATCACACGCCCATAGGAAAAGGCAGGAACCTGAGTCACATCCTCTATTCCAAGGCGTTTTTGTTCTCGCATTAAGCGCCGCACATGGGCATCTAAGAAGGTTGAAGTCACAACTAAGTCGCTATCAATAAAAATCATCCAGTCACCCTGAGCTGCTTGGATACCTAAGTTGCGAGCAGCTGCAGGACCAAGATGCTCCTGTTGCAACCATTGCACACAGGGAAATTCATGACGATGCTCTTTGAGCCACTCAACCGTATTGTCCGTTGAACCATCGTCAACAATAATGACTTCATAGCCCTTGATGCCCAGATCAGGATGCCATCTTTGATGGGCGATCGCCCGCACACACTTTTCTAAAATCGGCAAACGATTATAGGTAGGAATTACAACGCTAAAAAACATGATCACTCCCGAAACGTGGTCTTGAGCTCCTCAACTAGCTTGTTCTATCTAAAACCCAACTATGAAGACGGTGAGAACAAAGGCGCAGAAACGCATGGTCAAGGTTTTTTTCTGCTTCTGTTCCTTTATAACATTGCTTTAGCTGCCACAGGAGTTGGAACGTTTTCCATGGGTCTTTCTCTGCTTCCTGAGCCTCAGTTCGCGCAATACCTAACTTGACACTTAGGAGTTGCTGCCAGTGGCGCGAACGAATCCGTTGACTATTTTGAGCTTGCTGGCGGCGGTAAAGGCTGGAGGTTTGTTTCCGATGCGTCCGGTATTGGAGAAGTGCCTCCGGGAGATTCCCCATCTTGAACCCTGCTGCCCATGCCCGCTGCCATAGATCATAATCTTCCACCAGTGGCCACTCAGAGGAGTACCTCAGCTCCTTGAATACCTCCGAGCGACCGATCACAGATGGATGGGCAAAAGGTACACCAAACAACAGCTCTGCTTCACAACCTTCATGGGAATAGGGATAGTGCCAGTAACCAGTTGCTGTGCCGATGAGTTGAACCGATGCGCCACAAATATCTAATTTCTTCTCCCAAAGAAAGTTAAGCTGAGATGCGAACCTATGAGGTAGAGCCACGTCATCTGCATCCATTCTGGCGATATACTCACCCCTAGCAATTTCAATTGCTTGATTCAGTGTTTTGACTAAACCTTGGTTAGATTGGTTGATTAAGCAAATACGAGAATCAATTTTTGCATAATTCGACAATATTTCAAATGATTTATCCAAGGAACCATCATTAATTATAATCAACTCAAAATTATCAACGGTTTGACTAATGATAGATTCCATAGCTAAATGAAGATATTTTTCGGAATTGTAAACAGGTAAGATCACTGAAATAAGTGGCTTATTAATGACATTCATGATGAAATTATTAACAAAAATAGCGATTGAAGAGAGAGTTAAAAATAGTCGCTCACTCGAAGGTGTATTGCAAAAGAGCCATGGCCCCCATTGCCAGGCCAGCCCCGACTGTGGTGTTAATACCATTGACCAGTTCATTGCTGAGCCAAGGGTAGCGTCCCTGCAGCGTTGCTCCCACTAGACTCTCCACAAGATTGGCAAAGAAAGCAGCAAGGATGCAAATGGGAATGGCGATCGCCCCCATCAAGCCCACACTCCAGCCTAGCAGAGCAATTGCAGTCGCACCAACTAGCCCCGCCAGGGTTCCCTCTAGGCTCACGGCACCTTCAGTGCCCCGCGGCACAGGTTGCAGTGTGGTGATGAGGAACGTGCGCTGGCCATAGGCTTTGCCTACTTCACTGGCACAGGTGTCCGACAGCTTCGTACTAAAACTGGCAACAAACGCCACTAGGAATAACTCCCGCCATTGGGGAAGTAAAACTACAAGGAGTGCGCAGACAGTCCCTGTAAAAGCCGAGCCCCAGACGTTCTCCGGTCCGCGCGCCCCTGAGCGTTTTTCCGCAATACCAGCGGCCTCTTTTTCGGTCATACCGAGGCGGGTGACAGCTGAACCAACAAGGAAATAGACCATGACAATCAGATAGCCTTGCCAGCTTAAGGTGCCCCAAATCAGCACGCCGAGGAGCCACGCATGGAAAAGTCCTGCTGGGGTGAGTAATTTTTGCCGGGTCAGAAGGGCGATCGCGCCAAGGACGGTATTGAGCAAAACACCCATCCACCAAGGATTCAGTAACAGGATGCCATCCACGAGAACCGCCCTCCGACTGTACTGGCAGCACCTTATCATACTTTTCAGACATAGAGGACAGATGATGATCACTTGGCTATTGGAACCACTGCAACACGCGTTTATGGTCAAGGCACTGGGAGTAAGCACCCTTGTGGGCGGCGTTTGTGCCGTATTGTCTTGTTTTTTGACCCTGAAGGGCTGGGCACTGATGGGGGATGCCGTGTCCCATGCAGTCTTACCTGGTGTGGTTTTGGCCTACTGGCTAGGGTTACCCCTTGCTTTGGGAGCTTTTGTCTTTGGTCTGATGGCCGTGACCCTGATTGGTTTCATTCAGCAGCAGACAAGGGTAAAGGAGGATACCGTTATTGGCTTGGTGTTTACGGGCTTTTTTGCCTTGGGGTTGGTGTTGCTCTCGAAAACCGCCAGTAGCGTTGACCTGATGCACATTCTCTTTGGGAATGTCTTGGGCATTAGCGATCGCGACCTCTGGCAAACGGTCATTGTTAGCCTCATGACACTGATCACGATCGCTCTCTTGCATCGCGACTTGATCCTCTTTTGCTTTGATCCGACCCATGCCCGCACCATTGGTCTGAATACAACGCTGCTGTACTATCTTCTGCTGGCGTTGCTATCCCTAACCACTGTGGCTGCCCTGCAAACCGTGGGCATCATTCTCGTTGTGGCGATGCTAATTACACCGGGGGCAACCGCCTATTTGCTGAGCGATCGCTTTGGCATCATGGTACTGATTGCCCTAGCCGTGGGTGGTCTTGGCAGTTTACTGGGCACCTACATCAGTTACTACCTTGATGTGTCAACGGGTGGCTGTATTGTTGTCCTGCAAGCAGTGATTTTTTTCCTGACGATGATTTTTGCCCCCAAGCATGGTCTTTTGGCCAAAGCCCGCTCTCCCCTGAGTTAGGCTGAAGGATTAGATTATTTTTATTTTCTGAGGTGTTGCCGATGCCTTTGCTAGAGTTCATGATATAGTTGCCCCATATTTATCATGGGTGAAGAAGTTGCGTTATGGAGTCAGATCAACGGTGGCCTACGGAACCTGTTCCGTCTGAAGTCCGCGCCTCCTTTGTCTTGGGAGAGGTAGGCATTGCATCTGGCAACAGTGACCATGGCGCACCAGCCGATGTGTTAAGGAGTTATGACAGCTTGGTGGAAACTTCAGCGGCGCGCATCAAAGTGATTGGTGTCGGTGGTGGCGGTGGCAATGCAGTTAACCGCATGATTGCCAGTAATGTGGCTGGTGTTGAATTTTGGTGCGTCAATACTGATGCCCAGGCGCTCGCCCAATCCCAAGCCCACCGCTGCCTGCAAATTGGCCAGAAACTCACCCGTGGTCTTGGTGCAGGTGGCAACCCTGCCATTGGTCAAAAGGCGGCTGAAGAATCCCGTGAAGACCTTGCTGCGGCGCTCAAGGATGCTGATTTGATTTTCATTACCTGTGGCATGGGTGGCGGTACTGGCACTGGTGCTGCCCCAATTGTGGCGGAAGTAGCCAAGGAACAGGGAGCCCTAACCGTGGCAGTGGTGACCCGCCCCTTTACCTTTGAGGGTCGTCGTCGAGCGAGCCAAGCCGATGAAGGGATTGAAGCACTGCAAAGTCGCGTTGATACCCTAATCGTGATTCCCAATGACAAGATTCTCTCGGTGATCTCTGAGCAAACATCGGTTCAGGATGCGTTTCGCGTTGCCGATGATGTGCTGCGCCAAGGGGTTCAGGGGATTTCCGACATTATTAACCTGCCGGGGCTGATTAACGTGGATTTTGCCGATATTCGCTCGGTGATGGCTGATGCCGGTTCTGCCATGATGGGCATTGGTATTGCCTCTGGAAAGTCACGAGCCACTGAAGCCGCCCTCAGTGCCATTTCCTCACCGCTACTGGAGGGGTCTATCGAGGGTGCCAAGGGCGTTGTCTTTAACATTACAGGGGGCACAGATCTCACCCTCCATGAAGTCAATGCTGCTGCAGAGGTCATTTACAATGTGGCCGATGCCAACGCCAATATCATCTTTGGTGCTGTGATTGATCCCCAAATGCAAGGGGAAGTTCAAATCACCGTTATCGCCACTGGCTTTAGTGGTGAACCCATGAGCCGCAGCCGTACCACAACCAAGACAACACCCCTGACGAACCGCCCCCTAACAACGGCACCTCCCACTCCTGAAGCACCTGCACCAGAGGTTGAAGCCAAACCCAGGTTGGATATTCCTGAGTTTCTCCAGCGACGGCGACCAACCCCCTAGGTATACAAGGCACCCATCCTTAAAGACCCAATTCACGAGCGATCGCTCGTAGCCCCTCGCGGTAGGAGGGATAGCGGAGTTGAACCCCTAAAGCCTGCTTGATTTTGTCATTGCGCACTCGCCGAGATTCACGCCAAAAAGATTGAGCCATTGGACTCAGATTGGCCACCTTCAAGGGTATGGCTGGTGGTGCTGGACGACCTAAAAGACGATAGGCCTCGAGTAAAACAGGGAGCGACTCTGAGGGTTGATCATCACTCAGGTTATAGATTTCCTGCGGGGTAGGCCGTGCCAGCGATCGCTCAAGGGTTTGGACAATATCCGCCACATGGATACGGCAAAAGTAGTGCCCCGGCTTATCAATGAGTTGAACATCGCCTTTGAGAATGCGAGCGATAGGATTGCGTCCTTCTCCGGGGCCATAGATGCCGGGGAGGCGAAAAATGTGGGTAGGCAGATTGGCGTTGAGAAAGATTTGCTCAATCCTGACGCGGTGTTGTGAACGCAAATTTTGAGGGTTGACGGGTGTCGTTTCATCTACCCAGCCCCCTTGGCGATCGCCATAGACCCCCGTTGTCGAAAGATAGCCAAACCATTGCAGATTCAGTTTTTCTAACTGAGGCAACAGTGCTAGCGCAACCGCATCCTCCCCTTGGCGATCGGGGGGAATACTATTGAGGACGTGGGTTACCCCCTCAAGGGCAGCTGGTACTAGGGGAAATTGCTCCCCCTGCTGCTCCCATTTAAAAGGAAAACAGGGAATAGCGCTGAGTTCTGGCGGCAGCTCCCCCCGACGGTTGGTAATGACCACATCAATGCCTTGGGCTTGGAGCGATCGCGCTAACCAAGTTCCTGTATAACCACAACCCAGAATCAGAACCCGCATTGCGCGCTAGTCTTGGGAAGAGACTGCCGGTGCCTCCACCAAGCGCACCTTCGTAGCCAAGCCCAGCAATTGCAAGAAGCGAATGGTGAGCCACGTCAGATCCAGCTCCCACCACTGCAAACCATGGCGTGCCGAGTATTGATAGGCGTGGTGATTATTGTGCCAGCCCTCACCAAAGGTTAACAGGGCTACCCACCAGCAATTCGTTGAGTGATCCGTAGTTTCAAACGTGCGATAGCCAAAGGTATGGGTAGCACTATTGACCAGCCAAGTGGTGTGATAGACGGTTACAAGCCGCACAAAAATTCCCCAAACCACAAATGGCCAGCCCCCCCAAAGATAAAGGACAATGGCCAAGACCACCTGAATGGGAAGAAAGTACTTGTCAAGGAATTGATAGACGGGGTCATCAGCAATATCTTTGGTGAAACGGGGAATTTCTGCCTCCGCCGGCACCTCACGAAACATCCATTCAATATGGCTCCACCAAAAGCCCTTACGGGAATCGTGGTGATCATTCGGTTGATCGGAGTACAGATGGTGATGGCGGTGCAGCCCAACCCACCAAATCGGCCCCCCTTGCATTGAGAGCGTGCCGCAAAAGACCAGGAAATACTCCAGCCACTTGGGAACTTGGAAGCTACGATGGGAGACCAGACGGTGCCAACCAAGGGTAATACCGATGCCAGCGGTTAACCAGTGGAGCACAAGGGCCAGCAGGACTGCTCTCCAGCTAAACATGCTGGGTAAAAAAGCAAGAAGAGCACCGAGGTGTACAAAAATAATAAAGGTCGCCGTAGGCCAGGCAATGGGGGGTTTGGCAACGGTCGCTTGGGTCATGAACACATCCTTAAAACAACTGAATAGGTTGCTGTTCCCTCTAGACTGAGCTTGAACAACACCCATCAGACTTTAGTATAACGAGCTACGGTTGAGTATCTTTACTTAGAATGTTTTGCCCAAGACGAATGATTGAGCCTTTGCTTCTAGAAATTCCCTCTGGTGGGGGAAGTCTCTGGGGAAAGTGTCCCCGAAAATAGCAGGCATCATACCAAATAGCAGGCTGATTATTTCATTGTCTATGGTTTTGTAACGAAATGTTGCATTTTCTCAGATTGATCCCTAGGATAGAGGGTAAGGTGTGGTAGTTATAGGAATCATGAAAACGCCACGTTGGACACGACTCATTGACTTCCTACAGCGGGAGATGGCACTGCCCACCGCTGCCATTGACTTTGGCCTCAAGCACTGCGATGAGCAGGTGAATCTGTTGCCGGTTGTTCTTTGGCAGTATGGCTTGGTGAGCCTTGAGCAGCTTGACCGCATCTTCGATTGGCTAGAAGCTAGTCAGCCCTAGGGGCGCTCTCAGGATTCCTTTATTTATTTAGGCTTAATGAATTAGTGTTTCCTTAGCAACAAAGTCGTAGCTTTGGGAAATCCCTAACTGTTGAGGCACAGAGATGGGACTTTGCCAGCCCACGGGTTCAATTGACAACAGGGATGAAGGGACTTTGAACGTTCCCCAGAGATGAACCTTCTTACCGAGTAGCTCTGGTGGAACCGTAATTTTGTAACTACAACTATTGCTACCAGTAGGTGACAAAGTAGCGGTAGCACCTCCTACTGGAAAGCTGCCGGGAGGATGCAGTGTAGCATTAATCACAATCTCATTGCAGGAGATGGAATGAGATTTAGTAACCTTCCCGATGATGGTAGGGCGCACCTGCAGATTGCTTGGGATTTTGAATTCGACATTATTACTTGGTCGTTGCGATTGCAGGGTCTGGGTGGAAGCTAGAGGTACAGCACGGCTCACAGCGGGGCTGAGGGCAACGGCGAGGCAAGCGAGAAGTAAGCCTTTTTGATTCAGCATTGGGTGTCCTTTGTGTAAGTGGAGAGAACGGTTTTGTCTAGCCCCTTCCGGGGTGAATACTCTTATCCTAGATGGGTTGACTAAGAGCAGCGGTGGTATTTCTCACCCGTAACTGATGATGCTCATCACCAAGGGCGGTGACCATTGCAACCGTTGAATGGAGGAATTGACCAGTAGAACGTCTTAGCTATATTGCTAAATAGAAAATAATTTGCAAGAAATTAATAAAAGTATTCCTGTCAATCCTAAGGCCATGAGGTAAATCTGGCGGCTAAGGTCAAGCGCAGACCAGATCGTTTTTTGATCAAGGGAGTGTAACGGTTCTCCTAAAAAGGGTTTCACCTTCACCGTGCCGCGGTAGATATTCGTGCCCCCCAGACGTACCCCCAAGGCCGCTGCATAGGCACACTCACTCCAACCAGAATTGGGACTCGGATCCTTGGGAGCATCACGGCAACACCATTGCCACACTCGCTGCCACTGCCCGGAGCAGAGGGCAACGAGAAAGACCAACAACCGACAGGGCAACCATGTGAGGACATCATCAGTTTTGGCGGCAAACCACCCCCAATGGGTGTAGGGTGGCTCACGGTAGCCGATCATCGAGTCCAAGGTGCTGGCGGCTTTATAGGCCATGACCAGCGGCAAGGGACTCACTTGCGGCACGATCAGGGTGGCGATCGCCCCATAAAAAAGTGGTGCCATCATGCCATCGGTGGTATTTTCACTTACGGTTTCCAGAACTGCCCGCAGAATTTCAGGTGCCTCTAGGTGGGCAGTTTCGCGACCCACATACTTGGCTAAGGACTGGCGTGCCCCTTCAAGATTGCCAGTTGCCAAAGGTGCCAATACCTCTGCTGCTGCATCCCGTAGACTACGACCCGCAAAGCCACTGGCGGTACCCACAACTGCAACTCCCCAAGCGAGGAGGGGTGAAATTGCCATCCCCAGTGCCACTAAGCCCCAACTGATTAGGGCAGAACCTAGGATTAAGCTCAGTGTAAGCAGTGCCCCCCCCAACCGCTGTCCCCAAACTGGCCAGCCTTGGCCATAGTTGAACCAATGGCTGAGGAATTGGATATAGGCTCCCATCCAGCGTACCGGGTGTGGCCAGCCCCAAGGATCTCCAAAACCAAAGTCAAGGAGGGCCGCGGCCAGAAGAATCGTGTAGGCAATGAGGGGGCAAGACACAGGAACGATCAACGGGGGTCATCGCTCATTTTAGGGTTTTAGCGCCATCCAGCCCGGTCCATAATCCGCAGTGCTTCAGCATTGTTGCGGCCAAAAACTGCTGCATTGACACGTTGTCCTCGGAAATTGCCAAACCGTTGCACAATCGGATGCACGGGTACCCCCGAGCGGACCGGATATTCAAAGTTGGCCATTGCAAACATTTCTTGCGCCTTCGGACTCACCAGATACTCCAAAAAGCGAATTGCCGCCTGACGATTGGGGGCGCCAGCTACCACACCGCCGCCACAGATATTTACATGGGCACCACGATCGCGCTGGTTGGGGAAAAATAAGCCCACTTTCTCAGCAACTGCTCGATCTTCTGCTTTATCTGAGGCAATCAACCGTGCTAAATAGTAGTGATTTGCAATTGCAATGCTGCCAACACCCGCTGCGCAGGCACGAATTTGAGCGGTATCATTTCCCTCGGGGGGGCGGGCAAAGTTTTGGGCTAGGCCCCTTGCCCATTGTTCCGTTTTTTGGGCACCATGAATTGCTAGCAATGACCCCGTGAGGGACTGATTGTAGATATTGCTGGAACTGCGACAGAGAACCTGCCGGCCCCACTTCGGATTAGCCAGATCCTCGTAGGTGGAGAGTTGGTTGGGATCCACTTTGGATTTATTGTAAATGAGGACACGCACCCGCCGCGAGAGACCAAACCAGTGTCCTTGAGGCTCCCGTAGGTTTGCTGGCACAATGCTGTTGAGTACCCTTGACTGAATTGGCTGCAAAATACCGGCTTCCTGTGCTCGCCACAAGCGACCTGCATCCACAGTAATCAGGACATCGGCAGGACTGCGACTCCCTTCACTGCGAATCCGTTCAATCAGAGCATCAGCTTCAGCCTCAATAATGTTGACGCGAATCCCGGTCTGCTGCGTAAAACCGTTGTAGAGGGCTTTGTCTGTGTCGTAGTGCCGTGCCGAATAAACATTGATCACACCTCCTGAGGACTGTTGCGCATAGCTTGATTCAGTGTTTTGGTTCCAGAGGGAGTGGGTTACATAAGCTGTTGCTGCGGCGCCCATGCCGAGGAATACACGGCGACCTACTTTCTCCATACTTGAGAATCTCTCCTAAAATTAATCTGAGGAATATTCTAGGGCTGGACGGGCAGTTTTGCAACTCTTTCGCAATAAGTTTAGCCTTTGCCGTACCACCACTGGCGATCGCTTGCAGCCAGCTCTACCCAATAGAGGGTTATGACCATCATGGTGTTTGTTTCAATGTGGCGTACCCAATAGCTGGGATGCCGTTTTGTAGCACTATCGAGGACAAGCCGCCGGCCAATGCGTCGCCAACTAGGTTCTTTGCTGCGCCAAGCAATACGACAACAGGGCCACGGTAACTGTTCCCGATCAAAAAGGCGACAACAGGCCCCCGCTACCTCATAGCTAAAGGAATAACCCGGACTGTAAAAACGCGTGCCGGTAGGCCAAAGGAGTGGGAATTCTCTGGTTGCGGAGGAGGCAATCAAGGAAATACACCAGGGTGCAGACCAGTTCTCCAATGTATCAGCAGAAATGTATCAGCAGATCAGGCATTGACCTTAGGGCTCTTGGGCTGCAATCAAGAGTGCACAGCAGCTAAAGCCGATGACAAGTGGAAACAAAGACTGCAGCCAGCCACTCAAGCCCGTGGTGACTAGAGCGATCGCCAGTGCCAACATCTGTAGGCGTCGTTGCTGCGGTGAGAGGGCAACCGGCAGTTCAATGAATTGCAACCCCTCCGTGGGCAAGGGTAGGGGCATCACTCCCCCCGGCGGAAATGCCCAATACTGGTACTGCTCAATGAACAGATCGGTCCAGCCGTGTTCTTGGCACCAGGCCACTGCGGACTGATAGGAGTATTTGAGTAGCTGCAACGAAGGATGACGATCCATAGGGGCACTGGTAAGGGCAAGACAATCAACATCTCTATTGAGAACATAACAGAACTAGGAAATCTGTTTGGAAGGCTTGTAGTAACTCTTAATCCTTTTGCTTGGAAGAAAATTAAGATTCCCCAAATGAAGTCGGCAGATATGCAGATATACTGAAAGATAGAGTTGTCCCAGAAAGGAATACGGTTCATACACACCTGATCGTTCCTGATCCTTGCAGCCCATTACGTAAAGAAATGTTTATTTATGTTTTGCAGTGAGGGGTGTTGTTAAGCCGTTAATTCATGGTTGTCAACGATGATTAAATTTTTCCCAAATCCCTATGAAATCTTGATTTGCCGTGAATCTAACCCCATCATCAAATCCCTTAAAAATTTAAAAATTATCTAGGAGGCGGTCATGTTGCTGGAGGTGCCAACTGTACCCATTTCACCTGCTGCCTTGCTCGATAGCCTGTTAGAACTGCGGCAGGAAATTACTAAAGAGGGGGAAGCCCGTTTTCAAGAGTGGCAATCAAAAATTAAGCGATCCGAATTTATACCTAGTGCGCGCAATCTTGCCTACTATTTGGCCTTGCGCTGGCGGGATCTACGGGCAATGCAAATGGCCTTAATGCCTTGGGGGTTATCGTCCTTAGGACGGATTGAGTCACGGGTGCTCCCCAATTTGGATGCGGTGATCAATACCTTGGGTGCCCTTTGTCGTGCCCATGAGTCACTGCCGCCGCGCCCACCCCTTGATGCTTTTTTTGCGGGCGATCGCCAACTGCGCCGCCAAACGGCGGAACTCTTTGGCCCAATTCGTGGCAAACGCCATGTGCGGATTATGGTGACACTCCCCACCGAAGCGGCCACTGACCGGCAATGGAGTATTACGCTCCTGCGCAAGGGAATGAACTGTGCTCGCATCAACTGTGCCCATGATGACCCTGCTACTTGGGAAGCGATGATTGAGCATCTGCGCGCGGCAAGTCACATTACGGGTCAACCCTGCAAAGTTCTCATGGACTTGGGGGGACCGAAACCCCGCATTGCTGCGACTTGGCCGGCAACGGTGCGCGTCCACGGTGGCGATCGCCTGCGACTGACAACGGAAATTTGCCCTGATGGCGGCCAGATACCGCAATTCACCTGCTCCTTGCCAGAAATTTTGCCCCAATTAGAGGTGGGGCAGCGGGTTTGGATTGATGATGGCCACATTGGCGGTCGCATTGTCAGCAAAGATGCCCAAGGGGTAGAACTCACCATTACCCACTGCAAGGAAGGGCAGCGGCTGAAGGTGGCCAAGGGCTTGAACTTCCCCGACAGTGATTTGCGCCTGTCTCCTTTGACCGACAGCGATCGCGAGCATCTTGCCTTTGCTTGCCGCTATGCTGACATCATTGGCTACTCCTACGTTCAGTCCGCTGAGGATATTGCCCTACTGCAACGGGAACTGGCGCATTGTGGTGGCGATCGCGCCGACCAGATGGGCATCATTGCCAAAATTGAGACCCCGAAAGCGATTCGAGCACTGCCAGAAATGATCATTCAAGCGGCGGGTCGACAACCCTTTGGTGTCATGATTGCCCGGGGCGATCTCGCTGTTGAAATTGGCTACCAACGCTTGGCGGAAATGCAGGAGGAAATCCTCTGGATCTGTGAAGCGGCCCATGTTCCTGTGGTGTGGGCCACCCAAGTCCTTGAAAACTTAGTCAAAAAAGGCGTGCCCTCCCGTGCCGAAATCACCGATGCAGCCATGGCGGAGCGAGCGGAGTGTGTCATGCTCAACAAAGGTCCCTATGTAGGGTTAGCAGTGGATATTCTCGACGATGTCCTTGCCCGCATGGAAGCGCACCAGCAGAAGAAAACACCGCAACTACGGGCACTGCACTCGTGGCACCCCTACGAGACCATTGGGCGCCCATAAACCTGTGATTACCCCTTAGAGAAAATGCTGGGGCGAATTTTATCCCCGTCCCGCAGGGGGCGACTTGCGCGGACAACATAGCGATCGCCGGCCTTGAGGCCACTGAGGATTTCCACTTGACCCTGCCGCCGTTGGCCAAGGGTGACCTGCCGCTCCTGCACGCGATCGCCAACCACCACAAAGACGCTCCCCTGCCGTGAGGAGAGTTGCCCCTCCTCAAAGCCACCGAGGGCGGATTGGGGAATCATTAAGCGCGGCGCATTCGCTCCTTGGAAAGCCACCCGTGCCAGTAAACCACTGCCCAAGCGTTCATCGGCATTGTCAATCACCACTTCCACAGGAATCAGACGGGCAGCGGCAGCGGCAGGTGAAATTCGGGTAATCCGTCCTTCGTAGGTGCGATTGGGCACGGCATCAAAGGTGACTGTCGCCCGTTGGCCGGGGGCTAATCTAGCCAATTCCCGTTCTGAGACTTCCACGACAACCTTGAGTTGGCGAATATCGCCAAGGCGGAGAACTTCCCCCCCCGGTTGCAGTAGGTTGCCCACTTCCGTGAGTCGCTCTAGCACCACGCCATTGAGGGGCGATCGCAGGAGAGCTTGATTCAACCGTGCTCGTGCCTGTTGGACAAGGGCGGTTTGGGCCTGTACCCGACCCTGGGCAACGGCCACTCCCTGTTGAGCTGTCACCACCTCTGCTTCGCGGGAACGTAGTACCTGCCGTGCTGTTTGCGCCGTTGTGCGTGCCTGTTCTGCTGCTTGTGCTGAGACGGCGCCATCCCGCAGCAGGGCTTCCAGGCGGCGGGCATCGCTTTCTGCCTGGTGGAGGGTAAGACGGGCTTCTTCGACAGCCGTGCGGGCACGATTGACGGCGGCTTGGGCTTGGATCACTTCGTTGCGGCGGGCAGCCAGTTCTGCTTCTGCTTGAAAGACGGCGTTTTTCAGGACAACGGGATCCACCGCCGCCAGCAGTTGCCCCGGTTGCACGCGATCGCCCACATCCACGCCTAGTCGAATCACTTGACCTTCCACCTGCGATCGCACCATCACTTCACGGTAGGGGCGAGTGGTGCCCGTGAGGGTTGTATCGGCCTCTAACTGGGCCAAGCGTGCCACAGCCACATCGACAGCCACTCCGTCACGTTCTGGACGCGCAACCGCTGGCGATTCTAAGCGACCCATGGCCGACTGGCATCCCCCCAAGAGCACCGCGATCGCGATCGCCCCCAGCCATTGTTGCTTCGCCATCATCTGCCTGATCATCTTGCCAACTGCTGCCGATAGCCTATCACACTGTCCCCAACTGCATCAGTAACACCTCCCAGGCAAGCCGAGGTTGAACGTACTGCTGCAAATACTGACGGGCACGCTCCAATTGCTGAAGCACCAGAACACACCGAGGGAAGTCTCTTCGCTGCCAAATTTGCTGCTGCATTAGACTGAGGAGCCAGAGCTGCCGTTCCACATCGAGGGATTGAGTAATCTCCCGTGCCAATTCCAAAGCCGTTTGCAGAGGTAGGGGGACAGTCAACTGTTCACCGAGGTGGCGAAACGCCTCAGGAATCTCTTGCCATGTTTGCCACGCCTGCAGAATTGCCCCCGGAGACCCTGCTCCCAAGTCCAGGAGGGCGGGAGTGACCTGATGCCAAAAGTCAGGGGGGGCCACCTGTCGCAGCACCTGTTCGACCTCCTGACGACTCAGGGGATAGAAGGGAATTTTCTGACAGCGGGAAACAATCGTATTCAAGAGTGCCGACGGGCTAGGGGCAATCAGAATCAAGGTGGCCTGCCCCGGTTCTTCGAGGGTTTTCAGCAGGGCATTGGCGGCGGCTTCGTTCATGGTTTCAGCCTGGGTCAAGACCACTAGCGATCGCGGCGCGCGCATGGGTGGTTGGCTGAGGTGACGACTCAGTTGGCGAATTTGCTCTAGACGAATCTGGGGGGCACTGCGGGGAATCTCCTTGTCAGCCGCCAGCAGTTGGCGACGGGTGTAGAGTGTTCCTTGGACACTGTAGGTGGGCTCCATCCAGAGGACGTCGGGGTGGTTGCTAAGATCCCTGGCCTCATTGAGAATTGCTTGTAGAAAACAGCGGGCAGTGAGGGCACGGCCTACCCCTTCGGGTCCAACAAAGAGATAGGCGGGGGCAATGTGCCGGCGATCGAGGGCATGGATCAGGAGTTGAATGGCGGTTGGTTGACCAATGACGGGACGAAACCAATTCATGGCTTGGGGAAATGGGCTTCAACATAGGCAATGGCACTGGAGCGATCGCTGATAAGGCCATCGAGCATCGCCGATCGCAGGGCAAGGAGAATTTGCCGCAACTGCGGTCCACGGCGGTAACCCAACTGTTGCAGATCATGGCCATTCAAGGGCGGCTTTTGCAGGCGCCACTGCCAGAGATACTCCCGCAGTAGGGTGACCTCTGCTAGGGCTGCTGCACTGCCCTCTGCTTGCAACACCGCTGCCAACAGCACAATCAGCGGTAGGGGGTGGCTCTCCAAAAACCTCCAGTGGTGGCTGCGCTGTGGCGTTGTCTGCCGCAACGTCTGCCATTCCTGCTGGAATTGAGGAAAAGTATCGAGCCACTCACAGAGGGGCTCCCCCAGTTGGAGTTGACGCGCGATCGCCCCCGCTGTGGGCACGGTCACAATTAAGGCCAAAAGTTCTAGCTCCCACAGGGGAAAGGTTTGCCACTGCCGCCGCTCAGGAATCTCTGGCCACCACTTCCAAACCAACTGCAAGCGCCCCTTGGCCGCCTCATCAAAGGTGACTTGGCGATCCAAACACTCAAGGGCACGCAACTCGGCGAGTAGCGTCAAGGCCCGCTCACCGCCAAAGTGCTCGTTTGGAGCAAGGGGCAGTTCAAGGATGTGGCGCAGTTCGTTGCGCAGTCGACTTTGTAGGGAAGGCCGTTTTGAGGTGGGGCGATCGCGGGTGGCAAAGACACCGCTGGTGAGGGCATATTCAATGTACTGGCGGGTTTGCGGCTCCAACTCAAATCCCAAACGTACAGCAAAACGCACAGCTCGAAAAATGCGCGTTGGGTCTTCAATAAAACTATTGGGGTGGAGAACCCGAATCAGTCCCCGCTCTAAATCCTCCTGCCCACCAAAAAAATCCAGAACCTCCCCGTGGCGCGGTGGGGTAAGGCGCATGGCGAGGGCGTTGATGGTAAAGTCGCGGCGGTAGAGATCTTGGCGAATCGAACTGGCGGCCACTTCTGGATGCGCGGCCGGATAGGGATAAAACTCACTGCGGGCAGTGGCAATATCCACGGCAAACCCCGCTAAAGCTGATGCCTTCGGCCAATGGAGTGTTGCCGTTTGAAACTGACCGTAAATCTGTAAATCGGTTTCTGGGTAAAGCGCATGGAGTGCTTGCGCCAAATGCACCCCAGCGGCCTCCTCCTGCTGTACCCCATCTACCACCAAGTCAAATTCCCGTGTGGGTAAATGGTGATTCCCCTGGGCAATCGCCAAGAGCAGATCTCGCACCGCGCCGCCCACGAGGTACAGTTGCCAGCCACGCTCCCTGGCGATCGCTGCCGCCCGCTGTAGCAGTGTCCACAGTTGCTCCGGCAGCCGCTGTTGCAGTGCCTCGTAAAGGTTTAGGGTTGGCAGCGGGCACACTGTTTCCCGGTTGCGGTTGAGGGCATAGAGGTGGCGTAGGACATCGGTACGAGTGACAATCCCGACGAGGTCGCCTTGATCATTCACCACTGGTAACCGCCCAATATCGTACTGCACCATTAGGGCTTGAATCTCCGGCAGCGGTGTGGTGGGGGAAATGGTGCGCACCGGCGCTTTCATATAGCCTTTGACCGGGGCATGGGCAAATCCATGGTGCAGGGCCACATCCAAATCCCGCCGTGAAATAATCCCCTGAAGTTCTCCTTCGGCACTCACCACCGACAGACCAGAGTGGCCATAGCGCAGCAAGACGCGGTGGGCATCGGCAATGGGGGTTTCTGGACGGACTGTGCGTACCGGCGAAGACATGAGTTCGGCAGCGGTGGGAGGATGGGGAATCTGTTCCCTAAGGCGAGTAAATAGTTCCTGGAGCATTGCCTCTGGCGCCTCTGTGGTCACCGTCACAGCTGCGGCTTGGGCATGACCACCGCCGCCCAGGGGAGCAAGCAAATGTGCAACATTGACGTTGGGAATGTGACTGCGGGCAATAATGGCGAGATGATGTTGGCGATAGGAGTGCCCAAGGAGAATGGCATCGCACTCACTGAGATCCGCCAATTGGGTGATGAACCGTGAGAGGCCAGGGAGATACTCCGCCGTATGTAGCAATACCCAGCCCAGCCGATAGCCCTGATGAACCACTTGCTGGAGATTGGCCCAGGCCTGCCGCAGTAACGGCTGTAAATTTTCGCTCAAACCTTCCGCGCAATAGGCGGCGATCGCCCGCTGATTTGCCCCTTGGCTCAACAGCCATGCTAAGGCCTGCACATCCCGCACCGTGGTTTGCTCAAAGGTTAGGGAACCCGTATCGGCGTGAATCCCTAGGGCCAGGACAGTCGCTTCTGTAGGCGTCAGGCTAATCTCTGCCGCCTGCAACTGTTCGCAAACAATGGTGCTGGTGGCTCCAACAGGTTCTAACCATTGCTGCTGCGAGACAATGTCCCCCCTCATCTCCAAATGGTGATCGTACAGACCAATTTGTACTTGGGGTTGATCCAGCCATCCTGCCGCTTGCCCCAACTGGCGACGCCACTGCGTATCCACCACCCAAATCTGCCGCAATTGGCTGGGGTCAACGGCCCTTGCTTCAATGAGAGGGTATTCATCGCGATGGTAGGCCAAAAACTCCCCCACCTTAGGATGGGTACCCCCCGTCAAGACAATTTTCGTCCCCGGATGAAGGCGCGTCAGACCAACGGCTGCCCCAAGGGTGTCAAAATCAGCAATTTGATGACAAAGAACAACATTCATCAGAACTTCCGCAAGGGGGCACTAGCGACAGTTGTGAGCTGGCACTACCCTGTATCCAGTCTGCGGCAAGTTGTGTTCAAGCAAAAGGATAAAAATTAGTAGAGAAAAGGAATCAGTTTTTTCACCGACTGCCGATAGGTTGAGTAATCCTTAAACTTTGTCGATAGCCACTGTTCCTCTTGAGCCGCCTTGCGGTCAAAGAAAATAAACAGGGCGATCGCCCCCAGACCATGGGAAAGGCTCATTTGCCAGACGCCATAGGCCAACGCTAAAAAAATCACACTGCTATAGATGGGATGGCGCACCCAAGCATAAACCCCCGTCGTCACTAACTGACTCTCCTCCTTCGGATGGGGTAAGGGCGTCAAGCTGTTCCCTAGGTGAAACACGCCAGCAATACCTAGGCCAAGGCCAATCAGCCCCAAGCCAAGGGTCAGACCTAGACGCACTGCAAAAGGTGGGCGAGCCATTTGTACCACCGGCAAGAGAATAAAGCCAATACTGAGCACGGTTTGCCCAAGCACCCAAAACTCTCCCCGCTGGTTGCGCCACCAGTCTTTGCTGAAGCCCCACTCTTGCAGTTTATTCACCTTGGTTACCGCTCTCCGTGGATATTTCAAATTGTAGCGATCCTGTAGCGATCGCAGGGTTACTCCACAGGGGGCAATAATTTTGTGGCTTTAGCAGCGGCTTTTTTCGCCTTTGTTTGGCCACTTCCCAGTTTGCCGAGGGATTCTTGGAGCGTTCCCATCGGACAAATCGCACACCACGCCCGCTGATTAAAGATCACCCCCAAGAGAATGGCAACAATGGAGGTAACGACGCACATATTGACAAAGAGACCACCCACGGCCATCCAGTTGCCCCATGCCAACGTCATGCGAATGGCAAAAACGGTCATGATGAAGCTAAACACAGCCCAACGAAAACTCTGTTTTTTGAAGAGTTTGGGATAGGGACGGTGGGGACTAAAGTGATAGAGGACAATGTCTAGGAAGGCGCCACGCGGGCAGAGGTTACCACACCAATAGCGGCTCCGAAAATAGGCCAGCACAGGAATTCCCAGCATCATTGCCAGCATCAGGTACCCCAACCACGGATACCAGAGGCCACCGATCGCAATTAAGAAAAAGAGCCAAATGGTTGCCCACTGACTAGGCTTGCCCCTCAGTGATCGCTTCATAGGATGGCTACCATACAGTTTTATATGCTTATATGAATATAAGGTTATTTAGAAGAAAAAGTCAAGGCCCAGATGCCGTGCCTTCATGACTCTTTAATGTTCTTTACGTTATGTTCTTTACGGTGTTAGGCCAGTAGCTATGCGTGCCGCTCTAGGGCCAATTGCACCAAACGATGGACCAATTCTGGGAAAGACACGCCACTGGCCGCCCACAGTTGCGGGTACATGCTCAGGGCGGTAAACCCCGGCAGCGTATTCACTTCATTGATCAAGACTTCCCCAGTGCTTGGTACATAGAAAAAATCAAAGCGAGCTAAGCCAGCGGCATCGAGGGCCTGAAAGGCTTGCAGGGACATGCTGCGAATTTGCTCACTCACCGCCGGGGGAATCTCCGCAGGGATATGGAGCTGAGCGCGGCCATCGGTGTATTTGGTTTCGTAGTCGTAAAACTCACTGCTGTAGGTAATCTCCCCCACCACTGAGGCTTGGAGTTTATCATTGCCGAGCACAGCACACTCGAGCTCACGGGCAACCACAGCCGCTTCCACAATAATGCGGCGATCCAGTTCGGCAGCGGCCTCAAGGGCCGTTGTCAGTTGTTGGCGATTTTTGGCTTTGGAGATGCCCACCGAGGAGCCAAGGTTGGCGGGCTTAACAAAGCAGGGATAGCCCAATTCGGTTTCAATGCGATCGCACAAATGATTGTAACGACAGGGATCTGACCACAGGTCACTGCGCTGAAGTGCCACATAGCGCACTTGGGGTAAGCCGATTGCCCCAAAGACTGTTTTCATCAGAATTTTGTCCATACCAATGGCAGAGGCAGCTACCCCTGACCCCACATAGGGGCGCTGCATCAATTCCAAGAGTCCCTGAATCGTTCCATCTTCCCCATTGGGGCCATGGACAATGGGAAACCAGACATCAATGGTGTCAACCACGGCTGGAAACTGCCACAGGGAACTCTCTGATGCCGTGCCTTCAGGGATGCCAATCCGCTCTGTGTGCCGCCAGCGACCATCTTTTTGGATGTAGATGGGAATCACCTCATAGCGATCGTGATTGTCCCCCGCGGCAAAGGCTTGGGCGATCGCTGCCGCCGAGACTACCGAAACTTCATGCTCCCGTGAGCGACCTCCAAACAATAGCCCAACCCGCAGACGACCCATAGGACAAACCCGTGTGAATGTGACGGTTTCTTGGTACGATTTTCAAGGATTATACAAAGTTTGGGAGTTGCTATGGACGTGGGGCAAAAAGTGCGCGTCTGTCGAATTCGCGATCGCGTCGCCCAAGACATTATTCAAAAACTTGGCCAAGTGGGTCAAATTACTGGTTTTAAAATGACCGACGGCAGTGGGGTTGGCGTCGTTGTCACCTTTGACGATCGCTCCAGCACTTGGTTTTTTGAGGATGAAGTTGAACTCGTTGGCTAAGTCCTGCCCTGCCGCCTTTTTCACAGCAACTGAGCTGGGTCCATAGGGCCTTAGGTTGGCTCTCCCACAGGATCCCACTGAATCCGATAGAAAAAGGTTGCATTAGTGGTACGTTGTATTGTGGTGCGCTTGCACCAAAAGCTGCATTCCACTTTCAGTCTTGATCGCTGTGCCCCCTAGGGAGCGATCGCCCCTTGAAAAACGCAAATGAATTTACCTAGACAGTAGGCAAACGTCCATGGTCATATCAGCAGAACGAACCAATGTAGGCTTTATCACTCAGGTCATTGGACCGGTCGTTGACATTGAATTTCCCAGCGGCAAAATGCCCTCCATTTACAATGCCCTGCGGATTCAAGGCAAAAACGAGGCCGGCTTAGACGTCGCGGTAACCTGCGAAGTGCAACAGCTCCTTGGCGATAACCGCGTCCGTGCCGTTGCTATGAGCAGCACCGATGGCTTAGTGCGGGGGATGGAAGTCGTAGATACTGGCGCCCCCATCAGCGTGCCCGTGGGGACAGCCACCCTTGGTCGCATTTTCAACGTGCTGGGTGAACCCGTGGACGAAAAAGGTGCTGTCAATGCCACCGAAACCCTGCCCATTCACCGGCCTGCCCCCAGCTTTACGCAACTGGAAACTAAGCCCTCGGTATTTGAAACGGGCATCAAGGTGATTGACCTGCTCACGCCCTATCGCCGTGGCGGCAAAATTGGCCTCTTTGGCGGTGCTGGCGTCGGCAAAACCGTGATCATGATGGAGCTCATCAACAATATTGCCACCCAGCATGGTGGGGTCTCGGTGTTTGCTGGTGTGGGCGAACGTACCCGCGAAGGCAATGACCTCTACAACGAAATGATTGAATCGGGAGTTATTGATAAAGACGATCCCAGTAAGTCCAAAATCGCCCTGGTCTATGGTCAAATGAATGAACCCCCCGGGGCACGGATGCGCGTCGGGCTGTCGGGGCTGACAATGGCTGAATACTTCCGCGATGTCAACAAGCAGGATGTGCTGCTGTTTATTGATAACATCTTCCGTTTTGTCCAAGCCGGTTCTGAGGTGTCGGCGCTTCTCGGTCGCATGCCCTCGGCGGTGGGATACCAGCCCACCCTTGGTACGGATGTGGGCGCTCTGCAAGAACGGATTACCTCAACCACCGAAGGTTCGATTACCTCGATTCAAGCAGTCTATGTGCCGGCGGATGACTTGACCGACCCTGCTCCTGCAACGACCTTTGCTCACTTGGATGGGACAACGGTGCTCTCCCGTAGTCTAGCTGCAAAAGGGATTTACCCCGCCGTGGATCCCCTTGGCTCCACCTCCAATATGTTGCAGCCGGACATTGTGGGTGAAGAGCACTATCAAACGGCACGGGCAGTCCAAGCCACCCTCCAGCGCTACAAAGAGCTTCAGGACATTATCGCTATTTTGGGTCTTGATGAACTCTCTGAGGAAGACCGCCTGACGGTGGCACGGGCACGCAAAATTGAGCGCTTCTTGTCTCAGCCCTTCTTTGTGGCAGAAGTGTTTACCGGTGCCCCCGGCAAATACGTCACCCTCGAAGAAACCATCAAAGGTTTCCAGATGATCCTCAGCGGTGAGCTGGATGATCTGCCAGAGCAAGCCTTCTACATGGTGGGCAACATCGAAGAAGCCAAAGCTAAGGCTGAAAAACTGAAAGCCTAGGTGAGTACATGTCAATAGCGGGTGGGGTAGCCCACCCGTTCCTTCTTGAGTGACAAGGAATACATTATGGTGATGACTGTTCGGGTAATTGCGCCTGATAAAACTGTTTGGGATGCCCCTGCCGAGGAAGTGATTTTGCCTAGCACAACGGGCCAGTTGGGCATTCTCTCAAATCATGCCCCCCTCTTAACTGCTTTGGAAACGGGTGTCATGCGGGTGCGTCAAGACCGCGAATGGGTGGCGATCGCTCTGATGGGGGGTTTTGCCGAAGTTGAAAACAACGAAGTGACAATTCTCGTCAACGGTGCTGAGCGCGGGGACACAATTGACCTCGAAAAAGCCAAAGCTGAGTTTGCCGCAGCACAGGCCGCCCTCGCTCAAGCCGAACAGGGGGAATCCAAACAGGCTAAAATTCAAGCCACCCAAGCCTTTCGTCGTGCCCGTGCTCGCCTGCAGGCCGCAGGGGGCGTGGTCGAGATTTAGTTTTTTCTAATTTTTTCTCATTTGATTCTCATTTGATGAAGTTCAAGACCTCCCCAACGGCTGACGGGGAGGTTTTTTATTTAGCTGGCCTCCGCCGTTTGCTGCCGCAGGTAGGCGTGGATAAAAGGATCAAGGTCACCATCCATCACATCTTGAATGGCTGTCGTTTCCACCTCTGTGCGCAGGTCCTTGACCAGTTGATAGGGGTGGAAGACATAGTTGCGAATTTGGTTGCCCCAAGCCGCCTCAACAACATCGCCACGAATATCGGCAATTTCCTTGGCCTTTTGCTCTTGGGCAATCACCAATAGTTTCGCCTTGAGAATGGCAAGGGCTTTTTCCTTATTTTGCAGTTGCGATCGCTCCTGCGTGCAGCGGACGGCCAAGCCCGTTGGTTTATGGACAATGCGCACTGCCGTTTCCACCTTGTTCACGTTTTGCCCTCCCTTGCCACCACTGCGGGAAGTGGTAATTTCTAAATCGCTTTCGGGAATCTCAACCGTAACGGATTGATCCAGTTCAGGCATCACATCCACACCGGCGAAGCTAGTTTGTCGTTTGCCATTGGCATTGAAGGGAGAAATGCGCACCAGCCGATGGGTACCCTTTTCAGAACGCAGATAGCCATAGGCGTAGCGACCGCGAATTTCCAAGGTTGCCGACTTAATGCCCGCCTCCTCCCCTTCTGAAAGTTCTGCCAGATGGGTTTGGTAACCGTGGCGCTCCGCCCAGCGGGTGTACATCCGCAGCAACATTTCTGCCCAATCCTGGGCATCGGTACCCCCCGCCCCAGCATTGATTGTGAGAATGGCGTTGTTTTTGTCGTAGGGGCCACTGAGGAGTTGTTCTAGTTCCCAACGACTTAACTGGGTGTCTAACTCCCTAAGCAGCGTGGTTGCCTCTGTCACCAACCCTTCATCCGGTTCTAACTCCAGTAGTTCCAGGGCTGTTTCCACGTGTTCAATTGCTTTTTGCCACTGTTGGAGCTGGCTGAGGGTCTCCTTGGCTTCAGTGAGTTGTTGCAGCGTGGCTTGGGCTGTGGCCTGATCATTCCAGAGATCTGGCTGAGCGGCGGTGTGCTCAAGGTCATGAATCTTGGCCTTCAGTGCCGCTGGGTCAAAGATAGTCCTGGGTCTGACCCAGGCGATCGCGCAACAGGGAAAAATCGCGTTTGAGTGTGCTTAAATCAGTCATTTTGGGATGCAAAGAATGGGAATTCTATTGATATTTTACCAAAGCAGATCTACTGCAAATGCTGCTGCTATTGGCTGTGTCTAGGGCAGTTGAGGACGCCTAGGCAATAAATGTTAAAAGTTTCGCCCTTGCCCTAGGTCCCCTGCAAGTGTCACCATAATCCCTAGGTGAACTCTGGGGAAGCTAACCCATGGCCATCAAAAACTCGCCCGAAGTCCCGCGCAATCGTTGGATTGGCAATGCCTTACTCTTCCTCGGTTTGGGGTTTTTGCTCCTGAATATCTTCTTTCCCCAACTCTTTGCACCGCGCCCGCCCCAGGTTCCCTACAGTATGTTTATCCATCAGGTGCAAGAGGGGGAAGTGGCTCGCGTCTATCTAGGCCAAAATGAGATTCTCTATCAACTGAAGCCCGAAGGGAATAAACCACCCCAAGTTTTAGCAACCACTCCGATCTTTGATCTCGAGTTACCCAAGCGCCTCGAGGAAAAGGGAGTGGAATTTGCGGCTGCGCCGCCCCCCCGCAATAGCTGGTTGTTGAATATCTTGGGTTGGGTCATTCCGCCGATTGTTTTTGTCTTGATCCTTCAGTTCTTTGCCAGTCGCCAAGTAGGCGGTGGTCCCCAAGGGGTCCTCTCCATCAGTAAAAGTCGGGCCAAGGTCTATGTGGAGGGAGCAAACACCGGCATTCGCTTTGAGGATGTGGCTGGGGTTGAAGAAGCCAAAGCAGAACTGGTCGAGATTGTGGATTTCCTAAAAAATCCCCAACGCTATATCCAAATTGGGGCCCGCATTCCCAAGGGGGTGCTGCTGGTGGGGCCGCCGGGAACCGGCAAAACCCTGCTGGCCAAGGCCGTTGCTGGCGAAGCTAATGTACCCTTCTTCTCCATTTCGGGCTCGGAGTTTGTCGAGTTATTTGTGGGTGTCGGCTCTGCCCGGGTGCGGGATCTCTTTGAGCAGGCGAAAAAGCAAGCCCCCTGTATTGTCTTTATTGATGAATTGGATGCCATTGGTAAGTCCCGTTCCAGTGCCGGCTTCTATGGTGGCAATGATGAACGGGAGCAAACCCTGAACCAACTGCTCACGGAAATGGATGGCTTTGATGCTACGGGGGCAACGGTGATTGTCCTTGCTGCAACCAACCGCCCAGAAACCCTTGATCCGGCATTGCTGCGCCCCGGCCGCTTTGATCGTCAAGTCTTAGTGGATCGCCCCGATTTGAGTGGTCGTGAAGCTATTTTGAAAATCCATGCCAAAAAGGTGAAACTGGCCCCTGAGGTGGATCTGCACGCGATCGCTGCCCGCACACCGGGGTTTGCCGGTGCTGATTTGGCCAACTTAGTCAACGAAGCAGCTCTACTAGCGGCTCGTAATCAGCGGGAAATGGTGACCCAGCAGGACTTTGCCGAAGCCATTGAACGCATTGTGGCGGGTCTTGAGAAGAAAAGCCGCGTCCTCAACGACAAAGAGAAGAAAATTGTTGCTTACCACGAAGTCGGTCATGCCCTTGTGGGCTGTGCGCTGCCGGGCAGTGGTCGGGTAGAAAAGATTTCCATTGTACCCCGCGGCATGGCGGCGCTTGGTTATACGTTGCAGTTGCCGACGGAGGATCGCTTCCTCCTTGATGAGCAGGAACTGCGCGCCCAAATTGCCACGTTGTTGGGGGGGCGATCGGCAGAGGAGATTGTCTTTGGCACCATCACTACTGGAGCCGCCAATGATCTGCAACGGGCAACAGATTTGGCAGAGCGGATGGTGCGCAGCTACGGCATGAGCAAGGTTCTTGGCCCCCTTGCCTTTGAGCAACAACAGTCGAGCTTTTTGACAAATAATGGCATGATGCTACGGGCAGTGAGTGAGGAAACCGCTCAAGCCATTGATCGCGAAGTCAAAGAAATTGTTGAGTCAGCTCATCAACAGGCGCTCAGTATTCTTAAGGAAAACCGTGATCTTCTCGAAGCGATCGCCCAAAAACTCCTCGAAAAAGAAGTGATTGAGGGTGAAGAACTTCACGACCTACTGGCTCAAGTGAAAACCCCCGCCGCTGCCTGAGCAAGAGGGCTGCAAAAACCCAAAAAAAGACCAGCGAATTACTGGTCATTCAGTCCAATGTTTTTGTCTCAGAGGAGAAGTTAAGGCGTACACAAAACGTGAGGACGATCCGAAAGCGGCACTGCCTTAGCTTCCCTTCTTCTTTCTATGATAATGTAGCCAGAGTCACAAAAATTCACATATAAAATCTTTAGGTATTTCTACTCAAACCCATAACTGCAGGTAATTGGTTTAGCGGCCACCCACGGTAATGGCATCCACTTTGATGTGGGGTTGACCCACGGTGACGTAGATACTACCGCTAATCGAGCCACAGAAACCAGGGGCAAGGGCAAGATCGTTGGCAGACATGGAAATCCGCTGCATGATTTCTTTGGCTTCGCCAATCAGTGTGGCTCCTTTGAGGGGGTGTTTGATTTGGCCATTTTCAATCCAGTAGGCCTCCTCAACAGCAAAGTTAAATTGACCCGTGGCACCGACGCTGCCGCCCCCCATGCGTTTACAGTAAATACCGCGATCAACGGAGGCAATCAGATCCTCTACAGTGTACTTGCCAGGAGCAATGTAGGTGTTGCGCATCCGCGAAGCGGCAGCATAGGTATAGCTTTGACGTCGGCCACTACCGGTGCGGGGGTGTCCTGTGCGCATTGAACCTGCGCGATCGCTCAGAAAATTCTTGAGGATGCCATTTTCAATCAGTAATGTGCGCTGCGTTGGCATTCCTTCATCGTCCATATCAATACTGCCAAAGGCACCGCTGGTAATTCCCTCATCCCAAGCGGTCAAGTTTTCATGGGCAATTTTTTCACCTTTTTTATCGGCAAAGGGGGTCGTCCCCCGTTCAATTTGAGTGGTTTCCAAGAGATGACCACAGGCTTCATGGAAGATCACGCCCCCAAATTGGTTGGCCATGATCACTGGGTAAGTGCCCGATTCCACGTAGTTGGCATAGAGCATTTTGCCCGCCGCTTCGGCAACGGTATCGGCTAAGGTGGTGTAGTCCCACTGGCGCAAAAAGTCTGGATTACTGGTATCGCCATTGCGCTCACCAATGGAAGCGCGGTGCTCGCCATCAGCACAGAGCACAGAGCCCACTGCCGACTGAGTGAGGCGAATGTCCCGAGCAAAGGTACCATCACTGGCGGCCACCATCACCTCTTGCCAATCGCGAAAATAACTGAGGCGACGGGATTGCAGATGTTGGGTTTTCTGGCGCAGGCGATCGCTGCCTGCTAGGAGAATATCGGCCACCTCAGCAATGGAACTACAGGTGGCCAGCCAGCTTTCCTTCTGGCCTTGGGCATAGTCCCGCAGCAGTTCAAGGTGAATTTCAGGTACATAGGCTTGGGGACTGGGTAAGAGCAACCCCATTAAGCCCAGGGCCTTTTCGAGGGCAGTGCGCAGCCCGTTGAAGCTGAGGTCATTGGTGCTCACGTAGCAGTCACGAGTACCCCGAAAAACACGAATACCCGCCCCTAAGCTCAAGCGCGGAGAAACACTCGTCAGGCGATCCTCCTCGACAAGGGTACTGAGGTAATGACTGCGCTCAAGGAAAATCTCAACAAAATCAGCGCCAGCCGCTCGTCCAAGGCCAAGGAGTGTGGCAAGGGGAGCTTCCCAAGAGCCATCAAAGCGATCGCCTTCGGGGGAATAGCTAAGGTGGGCAAGATCCGCAGAACGAAGTAGCGTGGCTGGCATTGTTAACAATCACTTAACATATCCCCACTATAGCAAATTCCCCCTCGCAGCCTAGTTTTCAGCTTTGGCTAAAAAGGAGAGGTGGTAGAGGGTATCCTTGGCGGGGTGGGCTTGCACCTCTTGGAGTACCACCGTTCCCTGCCACGGCAGATCCGGGATCGAAAGCTGAATCGGAGTTTTCTGGGGACGGGCATCCCGCACCAACAATTCGGCGGCACGGGTATCCACCACCAGGGAAATCGAAGACTCGATGGTAGGGCCGTAGAGGACGGCAGGGATTTTGCCATTACGCCGCAGGGCATTGGGCTTGGCATCAGCAGGGCGTAGTTGCCCCTCAATCACTAAGGAACGAGACATCGCTGCAACTCCAATTAAGATAAAATCGGGTGGACTTGGGTGCCATCATCCTTGAGGAGTGCCCGTTTGGGGCCATGGATCGGATCCTCAACAATGATGGTTTGGCTGCGCTCTGCCCCCAGCGAAACAATGGCAATGGGAACAGACATAATTTCAGCCAAAAACTTAAGATAGTTCAATGCTGCCTTGGGCAGATCATCAAGGGAGCGACAATGACGGGTAGATTGCTGCCACCCGGGTAGGGTTTCATAGATGGGACGGCAGCGGGCAAATTTCAGGGCATTGCTGGGGAAATGTTCGCACCGCTCACCGTCAATATCGTAGGCCACACAAACTTTGATCTCTGGCAATTCATCCAAGACATCGAGCTTGGTAATTGCTAAGCAATCTAGACCATTAATGCGCACAGCGTAGCGGCCAATCACAGCATCAAACCAGCCACAGCGGCGCCGCCGTCCGGTTGTGGTACCGAATTCCGCACCGCGATCGCCCAAGAGTTCTCCCACCTCATCCAACAGTTCCGTTGGAAAAGGCCCTTCACCGACCCGCGTGGTATAGGCCTTGGCGACTCCAATGACGCGGTCAATCATCGTCGGACCAATGCCAGCTCCAACACAGGCACCCCCGGCCACAGGGTTTGAGGAGGTGACGTAGGGATACGTGCCGTGATCAAGGTCTAAGAGGGTACCTTGGGCCCCTTCAAAGAGAATGTTGCGCCGACGGCGGATGGCATCATCGAGGATGAGGGAACCGTCGACAATGTGCGATCGCAGCCGCTCACCGTAGGCAGAGTATTCTTCAATGATTGGCTGCGGTTCGAGGGGAGCCAGTCCGTAGAGCTTTTCGAGGATCAAATTCTTTTGGGCGATCGCCCACTCCAGCTTGGCAGCCAATTGATCCCGATCCAGCAGGTCCAGCATGCGGATCCCTGTCCGCTCCGATTTATCGGCATAGGTCGGGCCAATGCCACGTCCCGTGGTACCAATGCGCCGCGAGCCCCGCCGTTCCTCAGCAGCAATATCCAACTGGCGATGGTAGGGCATCGTCACATGGGCTGTTTCTGCAATCAGCAAATTCTCAGTGCTGACCCCCAACTGTTCCAGTTGTTCGAGTTCTTCAAGGAGCACCTTGGGATCCACCACCGTTCCTGCCCCAATGATGCACTGGGTATCGGGGTAGAGAATCCCTGACGGAATTAGGTGCAATTTCAGGGTCTGGTCTTTGACAACAATGGTGTGACCTGCATTGACCCCCCCCTGATAGCGGACTACCACATCGGCAGACTTACTCAGGAGATCGGTGATTTTACCCTTGCCTTCATCGCCCCACTGGGCACCAACAACGACGACGTTTGCCAAGTGATTTTCTTAACTCGTTAATTAACACAATCGTCTATTGTAACCCCTGCAGCAGATGCACACAAGCGCGCGATCGCAAAAATTTTCCCAGTGTCCTGCCCGTCCTAGGGGCGATCGTGCTACCATAAAAGATGCTTTGCATGCCGATGTAGCTCAGTGGTAGAGCACTCGATTCGTAATCGAGCGGTCATGAGTTCGAATCTCATCATCGGCTTGGTTAAGCTGTTTACAGCCGTCTGCCCGCGGGAACATACTGTGTTTGCCTACCTCAGAGGAACCGTTGTCGGCCATCAAGTGGAGGGTGGTCATCGTTCTGCCCTGATCCTAGAGGTGAATGGAGTCGGCTATCGCCTACTAGTGACGTCTCATCTTTTGCGGCAATACCCGCCGAGTGCTGAGGTGGTGCAGATTTTTACCCACCTCAGTATCCGTGAAGATCAGCTGCTCCTCTATGGCTTTGCCTCGGCAGCCGAGCGAGATCTCTTTCTCCGTTTGATCCGTGTCAATGGGGTTGGGCCGCAGATGGCACTATCGCTGCTGGATACACTACCCTTGCCAGAGCTTGTCCAAGCGATTGTTAGTGGCAATACTCGGCGTCTCAGCCGCGCACCGGGGGTGGGTCATAAAACCGCTGAGCGCATTGCCTTGGAACTCAAAGCTGCCCTGAGTGCTTGGCGACAGGAAACGGGATTGGCAACGACTCCCTCTGGCCTACCCACAGAGGCGATTCGTGAAGAACTGGAGTTAACGCTCTTGGCCTTGGGCTATAGCGATCGCGAGATTGAAGCCGCCCTCACTGCCGTCGGGCAAACGACCACCCTCCCTAAGAATAGTGATCCAGAGGCATGGCTACGGGAGGCAATTGCATGGCTAAGTGCCAATACATAGCTATTGCTGAGCCAATACCCCCCTTTAAACTAGCTGTAAAAAAGGGGGCAAGCAGCCCCCTATGAGTTGAATGAAAGATATTAATTTCCTAGGAAAACATGGGCAGGTGAGAATAGAGGGCTGCCCACAGGGGACTCCAAGGCCCAAGGTTGAGTACTAGAGCCGCAATCGCCACGGTGCTGCTGAGCCATGTCAGCCATTGGGAGTAGAGATTTGCCCCTTCCTTGCGTGTTTGCAGGTGTTCAACGGTTTGCTGAAGCTGCTCGACTTCTTGGTGGAGACCGGCAATTTCATGGTGTAACCCCTCAATTTCACAATCGCGATCGCTCACCGTGGCCTGGCAAGCCGCCAGCTCTGCTTCTTTTTCGCGGCAGGTGGCTTCCATTGTGGTTAAAGAAGCAATTAATCTCGACCTTTCACTGGCATATTCCTCTTCAAGGCTGCTGCTGCGCTGGTAGGCGGTTTCTAGCTCTTGGCGATAGCGATCGCAATTGTCCCGCAGGGCTTCGTTTTCCGCTTGGCTACTGTTGAGGGCATTCGTCAATTCTGCCACCTGCTGGCGATAGTCACTGACTTGAGTTTGCAGTTGCTGTTGCTGGTCCTCTAGCTCTTGACAGCGGTTTTGCAGCCATTCCACCTCTGAGCGCAATTGCTCAATTTCTTGGCGCTGGCGATCCCGCTCCTGTTCACTGCGGGTGACCCATTCCTTGAGCCCTTCGATACGCTGGGCCTGTTCGCCAACAATTCTGTGCAGGCGATCGCACTCTTCTTTCAAACGTTGGACAGAACCCTTGTACTGCCGCTGTACCCAAGCCCGCAAAAACGATAGGCCGGAGATGGTAAATCCAATCAGGGCATAGGTGCCCACCAGTGTATGACCCGTGGCCGACATCTGTAACATATTGAACCCCTGAACTTTAGTTGAATGTCAACGAAAAGCCGCAATTCAGAATATAGCCCTTTTCCCAAGGATGGAACCCGCCCAAAACAGCCAAAGCCGCTGTCGGACAGGTCTTTGTCTTTTTATCCTTTGGCGATCGCTCCCCTAGGCAGGCGCAGGGCGATAACTTTTGGGAATAAATGCAGAAACTTCTACTTCCTAGTCTAGCGAGGGAAAATGACTGCTGGGGTTAGCTTCTTGATAGCATTGGTAGAATAAGAATGCACTGGAATTTGCAAGGGGAAGACCAATGACTGAGGCAGCTGTATTGCCTATTCTGTTGATGGGGATTGCGAACTTTTTGCAGATCTACTTAATTATTCTGCTGATTCGCGTACTTCTGTCGTGGTTTCCTAATATCAACTGGTACAATTCGCCCTTCTCAATTCTGAGTCAGTTAACAGATCCTTACCTGAATATCTTTCGCGGTCTGATTCCTCCCATCGGGGGTCTTGACTTTTCGCCAATCATTGCCTTCTTCCTCTTGCAGTTTATCGTTCAACTGTTGGCGGGGTTCTCCAGTAGCGCCACGTTCTTTTAAACCACTTTCGGCTCATGAGGGTACAATCGCCATGTCAACGCTGCCTGCGTTTCAGGATGAATTTAATGTCATTGTTGTCGGTGCGGGTCATGCAGGCTGTGAAGCGGCCTTGGCAACGGCGCGGTTGGGCTGTCGTACCCTGTTGCTGACCCTCAACCTCGATAAGATTGCTTGGCAGCCCTGTAATCCTGCGGTGGGTGGTCCTGCAAAATCACAACTGGTGCACGAAGTGGATGCCCTAGGGGGCGAAATTGGGCGTGTCACCGATCGCACCTATCTGCAAAAGCGGCTCTTGAATGCCTCACGGGGGCCAGCGGTCTGGGCATTGCGGGCGCAAACGGATAAGCGCGAATACAGCGCCGTCATGAAACAGGTGCTGGAAAATCAGCCCAACTTGCTCCTGCGCGAGGGCATGGTCACGGATTTAGTCCTCGATGCCCATGACACAGTGATTGGGGTTGAAACCTACTTTGGCGTCGCCTTTCGCTGTCAAGCAGTGGTTCTGACAACGGGAACCTTCCTCGGTGGCCGTATCTGGGTAGGGAACAAATCCATGCCCGCTGGTCGTGCTGGCGAATTTGCCGCCGAGGGACTCTCCCAAACCTTAGCCCGCCTCGGCTTTGAGGTGGATCGTCTGAAAACAGGAACGCCTGCACGGGTCGACCGGCGATCGGTGGACTACAGCAAGATGGAACCCCAACCCCCGGATGAGCAGGTGCGCTGGTTTAGCTTTGATCCCACCGCATGGGTGGAAAGGCCACAAATGAACTGCTACTTGACCCGCACCACCCCTGAAACCCACCGGCTTATCCGTGAGAATCTCCACCTCACTCCTGTGTATGGTGGCTGGGTTGATGCCAAAGGCCCCCGCTACTGCCCCAGCATTGAGGATAAAATTGTCCGCTTTGCCGATAAAGAAAGCCATCAAATTTTCATTGAACCCGAAGGCCGCAATACGCCTGAACTCTACATCCAAGGCTTTTCTACGGGACTTCCAGAACCGCTGCAACTGCAACTGTTGCGCACACTGCCGGGGCTAGAAAACTGCATCATGCTGCGTCCGGCCTATGCGGTGGAGTATGACTACTTGCCGGCAACCCAGTGCTTTCCCACCCTGATGACCAAAAAATTCAGGGGCTGTTTTGTGCGGGGCAAATCAACGGCACCACCGGCTATGAGGAAGCGGCAGCCCAAGGGATTGTGGCCGGAATTAATGCCGCTCGCTTTGTTCAGGGGAAACCAATGATCACCTTGCCGCGCCAAGGGAGCTACATCGGTACTCTTATTGATGATCTGTGCACGAAGGAACTGCGGGAACCCTACCGCATGCTCACTAGCCGCTCGGAATATCGCTTGGTATTGCGATCCGACAATGCTGACCAGCGGCTTACCCCCTTGGGATACGAGATTGGCTTGGTGAGTGAAGCCCAGTGGCAGGTGTTTCAAGCAAAACAGCAACGCCTTGCGGCTGAGAGCCAACGCTTGCAAACCACGCGCATCAAAGCCCATGAACCCATGGGCGAAGCGATTGTGGTCGCGACGGGTCAAGGGATTAAAGGTGCCATTGCCCTTGCTGAGTTGCTGCGGCGATCGGGGATACACTACGAGCTATTGGATCGCCACGGCCTTGGCAATCCAGACTTGACGCCCCAAGAGAAAGAGGCGGTTGAAATTGCCATTAAGTACGCCGGCTACATTGAGCGACAACAGCGGGAAATTGAGCAGATTGCCCGTCAAGAACAGCGTCCTCTCCCTGCCGATTTGGATTACTTTGCTATCCCCACCCTTTCAATGGAGGCACGGGAAAAACTCAGCGCGATTCGCCCCCTCACCATTGGCCAGGCCAGCCGTATTGGTGGGGTGAATCCAGCGGACATCAATGCCCTTTTGGTCTATCTCCAGATGCAACAGCAGCGACGATCCCTAGTGGCGGTGGGGAGCTAAGACAAAGTGGCTGGCTGGTTAGGCAAATTGGCGCTGGCCTATGCTTGGCGACAGGGGCAAACGATTCCAGTGCGGTCTTATGCCTCGGCACCCCTGAAGCTACAACGCTCATTTTATCCTGAGGGAAAGCCGATTTGCCACAGTCTGATCCTGCATACGGCGGGGGGCTATGTGGGGGGCGATCGCCTGCACCAAAAGATTACCCTTGAACCCCAGTGCCGTGTCCTGTTGACAACGCCTGCCGCCGCCAAGGTCTACGGTCGTGCCCAAATCCCTGTGGAGCTAACGGTTAACTGCCATGTTGCCGATAATGCTGTTTTAGAATGGCTCCCCCAAGAAACGATTATCTTTGCGGGTGCTCAATTTCACCAACGCCTGCGCATTGATCTTACCCCTCAAGCACAGGTGGGCCTTTGGGAGATGACTCGCTTTGGCCGCACGGCTCGCGGTGAAGTCTTTAATCATGGGTATTGGCGTTCCCATACGGAGGTGTGGCAGGGGGGTGTGCCCCTGTGGATCGATCGCCAGCGGATTGAGGGTACGAAAACGATGCTAACAGCAATGAATGCCTTGCAGGGGTGTCCGCTCATGGGCACATTGGCTTGGGTCGGCAGGGAAGTGAGCAGCGAACAGATACAACGGCTGCGGGATTTAGCAATGGGGATTCAGGGGGAGATGGGTGTCAGTGCCCTGATTCGCGGGGTGGTTTGTCGCTATCGCGGTCACTCAATGGCGGAATTACGGCGGTGGTTTGTGGCGGCTTGGCAGTTGCTCCGGCAGGGGCAAGCTTCTCATCCTTCTGTTTGCTATCCCCGGGTGTGGCCACGATGACCCGCAATCTTCCTCTTTGGGATTACGAGCGGCAACAAAAGCGGCAACAAATTAGAAAAATCAGAAAAATCAGTGCTTGGCTGCGGGAAGAAACGCCCCTCTGCAACAGGTCCTGCAATCCGTCAATGCCACAGTTGAGCGCCATGTCGGTCGGATGTTGTCCCCTGAACACCTAGCGATTCTGCGCAAGGTGGGGGAGCTCGTGCTCGCCAATAGTGATCACGCTTGGCAACACCTGAAACAGCGATTGGGCAGCGGTCAGATTCCAGTCGATCCCTGGCAGCATCTTCAGGATCAACCCCTAATTGTTGAGTTTGCTGCATCCTTCTGAGGAAAACGAACGGGGGGCGATCGCCGGCCTCTTGGCGGATGGTGCCTTTCAGGTCTTTACCGACAACAGGGGGGCGGCGGTGTTGAGTCGTGCATGAGTGATGTTGAACAAGAATTGAGTGGCGAGTGAATCTCCATGCTTGGCATTGGTTTGGGGGTTCTCGAAAGGGGAGAATTTGCCCGCCGAGTGGCAACGACGGCCCGATATGTTGATATGTTAATCAGTTCCGCTGGCTCCTGCGTGCTCACGGTGGCAGCGGCGTTGATCGCGCTTGCAATTGATCGCCAATGCGCCGTAGGGCATCCATAGGGCCAGTGAGGAGGAGGCGATCGCCTGCCATTAAAGGACAATCGCTGCTAGGTTCAGAAAGAAGTGTTCCTTCTCGCCGCAGGGCACGAATCGTCACAGTCTCAGGCAGATGCAGATCCGCAATGGTGCGATGTTTTTCGCCAATCTCTTTGGGCAACATGATCCAAAGAAACAAGGTTTCCCCTTGGGGCACACTGACACGGCCATTGATCAGGGCTTCACAAGCCGCAAACTCCGCTGGCTGACCGACAATCAAGAGGCGATCGCCCCCTTGGAGGCGGGTTTGACCGCTGGGATAATCCACCTCAGTACCATCCGCCCGCACAATCGCCAAGAGCGTCACCCCCGTCAGCTGTCGCAGTTGGATTTCTGCTAAGCTCATGCCGCGAATGGGGGAATCCTCAGGGACACTCAGCCAGCGACTATTCATATCCTGAGCCGCTTGCCGCAGGAGACGGGCGGTTCCCTCCGGTGGAGTATCACCGCGCAAATTGGCGTAATGGCTGTCGCGCACCTGTTGTACCTGCTGTTGAATATGGCGCTCACCCATGCCGAGGCTAAAGAAGAGATGGGCAGCCAACTCTAAGCTGGCTTCAAACTCCGGTTGCACCACCTCCCGTGCCCCCAGTTGATAAAGCAATTCAATGTCGCGATCGCTGTTGGCGCGAACAATCACATCCAGTTCTGGGGCAAACTCGAGGGCGCGCTTGAGACAGAGGCGGGTACTCATACTATCGGGGAGAGCGATCGCCATGCCAAGAGCTTGATCGACCCCTGCTTTGGCCAGAATTGTTCTACTGGCGGCATTGCCATAAATGTAGGGCAGTTGAGCATCGCGTACTTCGTTAATGACCGTTTCACTTTGCTCAATCACCAACACGGGATAATTTTGTTTTTGGAGGAGTTTGACCAGACTCTTGCCGACACGACCATAGCCACAGACAATGACATGGTTTCGCTGGGGCAATCCCGTTAAATCCATGGCCAGGATGTCATCTTCCTTGAAGAGGCGGCGCAGTAGGGGCAGTTCCAATAGCACTGGCACTACCTTTAACAAAAAGGGCGTCACCAGCAAAGTGACTGCGGTGGTGCCCAGGGTGAGCAGGTAAACCTGTTGGGAAACCAACCCCAAACCCCGCCCTGCCGTCAGCAGCACAAAGGAAAATTCGCCAATCTGAGCAAGGCCAATCCCCACCAGCAACGACGTTTTCCATGAGTAGCCAAAGAACTTAACAATGGGGGTGGTGATCAAGAACTTACCGAGAATAACGAGGCTCACCAATTCAATAATGCGATCCAAGTGCTCCCACAGAAACACTGGGTCAATGAGCATGCCAATCGAGGCAAAAAAGAGCGTTGTAAAGATATCGCGGATCGATTCTACGTAATCGAGGGTTTGATCGGCATACTCCACCTCGGAGATCATCAGACCCGCAATAAAGGCCCCAATCTCAATTGAAAGCCCCAAATACTGGGTCAGCAGCGCAATTCCCAAGCAGAGGGCAACGACGCCTAAAAGGAAAAGCTCACGACTTTCGGTTTTGGCCAGTAGCCGTAGTAGGGGGGGCAGCAACCACATACCAGCAGCGATCGCCCCCACAGCAATCAAGGCAATGGTCAATACTGCTTGCCCGAGGGCGAGTCCCAACTCCTCTGCGGGTTTGTTCAGAGCTGGTAAGACGGCAATCATCAAGCCCACCGCCAAATCCTGCACTACCAAGATGCCCAGCATAATTTGCCCTTGGATCGACTCCAACTCATTGCGATCCATGAGGCTGCGCAGCACCACTGCCGTTGAAGAGAGGGAGAGAACAGCACCGAGGAAAACCCCCTGATTGGGGGAACTCACCCAGCCAACCCCCACGGCAATCAGTGTTGTGACTGCAATTGTAAGGAGAATTTGTAGGGCGCTGCCCCCCAAGCTAACCCCTTGGACCTTCCGAATTTCACCGAGGGAAAAGCTCACCCCTAGGGCAAAGAGCAAAAAGGCCACCCCCAGTTGTGCTAAACCTTCCACCTGAGGCACTTCCCTTAGGAGTCCCAGGCCCGTTGGCCCCACCAGCATACCGGCCAAAAGGTAGCCCAGCAGGATTGGTTGTCGCAGCAAAGCTGCCAACAGACCTCCCACTGCCGCTGCCCCCAGCACCACACTGAGATCAATGACAAGGCGAAAATCTTCCGTCATGGGATCTAATGCTAAGGCATGAGAGCTAGCAGCTGGGAAACAACAGCAAAGCTCTCACTGTAGAGAAAGTCCTGTCCCCAGCGCTGTAGCTCTTGACTTAGAAGGATCTCAGCGGTTTGATCACTCAGGGGTGTGACGTGGTAAGTGCGACACAACTGGGCACTGCCACCCGCTTCCATGCGCATACAGCCACGGGTTTCAGAGCAAATAATTGTACAGCAGTCTGCCTCTAGATTGGTGGAAGTGAGCTTCAAGTCAATGAGATCCCCGAGAACCTGTCCTGGATCCCCTGTTGGTACGCCCGCCAGTTCGGCGCGAATGTAGCGCTGATCAGCACTCACGAGTTCCACCTGGTAGAGGTCATAATCGCCACTTTCATAGACAACGTGTCGGGGCTGCCACTGCAGACGGGAGGCCAACCAGCCAAGGTACATTAAAGCTTGGGCGGGATTACCTTTTTCGTAGTCAATGACCACCTGGTCAATTTCCTGAATGGCCAAGCGGCGTTCGGGGGGATCAAAGGCTTCGGCAGCCAGTTCTTGCCAGGCCCCAAGACGTCGCCAGTTCAAATCCGTGAGGGGGAGGTTTTGTTCGAGTAAAGGAGCGATCGCCCGCAGACCCCGCAGCGGATCGAGAAATTCACTGGAATCCACAATCACGCGGCTAAATTGGGGGGCAAGGGTTTGAAACAACTCAAAGTTATGGAACAAATCCCCCTTCCACCACAAAAAGCGGGGTAACTCTTGAATGATCAGGGATTTCAAGAGGGGTTGGGCCCGCTGAAAAGCTTCATGGGTGCCCTTGAGCGTAATGTATTCACAGCAGACGAGGGAACTGCGTATCTTTTTGTTAATTGGACAATAGGCGGCCACTTGAGCGGTAATTCCTGTATCTTCGCCAAGGGTAGGACACAGGGCAATCACCCGACAGGGATTTTGGCTAGCGATCGCGTCAGCAATACCACTACCGCGCATATCCACCGCATAGCGATCGCTCCGAGGGATTCCCTGAGCATATTCTGCTTGCAAAGCCTGCCGCAATTGGGGCGTGACTCGACCCGTCAAGGGCAAGTTGTGATTCTTTTCAGCAGCACGAATTGCTGACTGCATCCGCGGACCAAGAATGCCATCAATGGGGCCAGTGTAATAGCCCAAGGCCGCTAGCAATTGTTGAGTATCATCCGCCTCATAGACAACTAGGGTAAAGGTGGTTGCCCGTACTGCTGCTGGAGCCGTGCCATCCCCGCCGTGGCTGAGCCAAATTTGCCGCAAACTTTGCTCAATATCATCAAGGGAGACATCCACGGGATCTTGGAGCGCTACGAGGGGAGTTGATTCAGTTGCCATACCTAGGTACCTAATCTGTTAATGGAGTTTGGCCTTGATTCCCATTTCTTCCCATGATGGGCAAAGATTACAGTCGCCGCCAGCGCCGGCCATCGGCATTAATCATCACCTCTGCTGCATCCGGCCCCCAAGTCCCCGCGTCATAGGTGGGTATGGCCTCTGGATCAGTGGGGGCATCCCAAGCCGTTAAAACCGGCATCACCACGCGCCAAGCCGCCTCCACCTCATCTGCCCGCGTAAACAGGGTTTGGTCCCCTAACATGCAGTCCAGTAATAACCGCGCATAAGCATCCGCGGTCGCCATCCCAAAGGAGGAGCCGTAGCTAAAGTCCATTTCCACCGTGCGTGTGCGCAGATCTGCACCGGGCATTTTTGCCTCAAAGCGCAGAGCAATCCCTTCATTGGGTTGAATGCGCATCGTTAGAACATTGGGATTGGTTTGGCGGGCGGCCGACTGGAAAATCAGTAAAGGCACCTCACAAAACTGAATTGAGATTTCTGTGACCTTTTTTGCCAAGCGTTTACCCGTGCGCACATAAAAGGGCACCCCCTGCCATCGCCAGTTATCAATCATGAGTTTTAGGGCCGCATAGGTGGGAGTGGTGGAGGTGGGACTCACGCCCGGCTCCTCACAATAGCCCACAACAGGTTTGCCCTTCATCCAGCCGGCTCGGTATTGGCCGCGGACAGCACAGGCATCGAGATTATCAAGATCCGCTAAACGGGTGGCTTGGAGGACCTTCACCTTTTCGCTGCGCAGACTATCGGCATCGAGGGCATTGGGGGGTTCCATAGCCGTCAGAGCCAGCAACTGGAGAATGTGGTTTTGCACCATGTCCCGCAGGGCACCCGAAGTTTCATAGTAGCCGGCCCGGTCTTCAACCCCGACGGTTTCGGCAACCGTAATCTGCACATGATCCACGTACTGGCGGTTCCAGAGGGGTTCAAAAATGGCATTGGCAAAGCGAAACACCATCAGGTTTTGCACCGTCTCTTTGCCAAGGTAGTGGTCAATGCGGTAAACCTGCTCCTCCTTGCACACCGACTGCACCACCTCATTGAGGGCTTGGGCAGAGGTGAGATCACGGCCAAAAGGCTTTTCAATCACGAGACGATGCTTTTGGGGATCACTCAATAGCCCCGCTGTCCCCAGTTGCTGAATGGCTTCAACGAAAAAGTTCGGCGAGACCGCAAGGTAAAAGACGCGATTGCCGCGAGTTTGGCGTTTTTCATCTAGCTCAGCTAGCAATGTTTTCAGCTGGGCGTAGGCGGCGGGATCATCGATATTGCCAGAGCAATAAAACAGACCTTGGGCAAATTCCTGCCACAGGGGCTCCGCCTGAATGCCGCCACCAAACTCCTCGACCCCTTGGCGGAGGTGCTCGCGAAAATAGTCATCACTCCAGTTGCGACGTGCCACGCCAACAATGGTAAGTTCGGGGGGCAGACGGCGTTCGAGTCTCAGTTGATAAATCGAAGGAATCAGCTTGCGCTGAGTAAGATCGCCACTGGCACCAAAAATCACCAAAATCAGTGGCTCTGGGGTTCGTTCTTGGCGTAGTCCAACCCGCAGGGGATTTTCAAACAAGGTTACCATGGGTTACACCTGTGTCACGGTTGGTTGGGCAGGGGTTTGCTGGATAAAGGATTCTACGAGGGCAACGTTCTCAGGACTGCCAACAATCAGCGGTGTACGCATGTGCAGATGATCGGGCACAACATCCAGAAGCGGTTGGGTACCGGTACTGGCTTTACCCCCTGCTTGTTCCACCAGGAAGGCAATTGGAGCCGCTTCGTAGAGGAGCCGCAACTTACCAGCGGGGTTCTTTTGGGTGCCGGGATAGAGAAAGACGCCCCCCTGCATGAGAATGCGGTGAATATCAGCAACAAGGGCACCACTATAGCGGGCGCTATAGCCGGGCTGACGATGCACATGGCGGACGTAGTTACGAATCGGTTCTTCCCATGCCCAGAAGTTGCCTTCGTTCACACTGTAAATGGCACCACTGGCAGGAATTTGCAGGTTCTCGATCGCCAGAATAAACTCACCGAGGCTGGGGTCAAGGACAAAGACATGGGTACCCTTGCCCAGGGAATAGACCAGCATCGTGCTGGGGCCATAGAGAATATAGCCAGCGGCAATTTGCCTGTGGCCATCTTGCAGGAGATCGGCAGCGGTACCGTCTAGATCGGTACCTTCCTGCTGGCGAATCGCAAAAATCGATCCCACATTGAGGTTGATATCCACATTGGAGGAACCATCGAGGGGATCGTACAGGAGAGTGTAGCGGCCAATGGGACAATTTTCGGGAATGTAGTACGGCTTCTGCATTTCCTCGGAGGCAAGGCGACATACCAAGCCACTCTGCTTGAAGGCGGCAATAAAGACCTCGTTGGCATAGACATCCATTTTTTTGACATCTTCCCCTTGGATATTTACAGCTCCCGTAAAGCCCAACACCCCCTCCATCAGACCCGCTCGACTCAAACGGCGGGCAATGAGCTTGCCAGCAAGGGCAATGCGATTCATCAGGGCACTTAGATCTTGGGCAGCAGCATCAAAGCTTTGGAGTTGCTGGAGAACGTGGCGAGATAGGGTCAAACAATCCCGATCGAGGGCCTGTTCGTGGGCTGCGTAGTCGGTCATTGCCCCTCCCTAGTGAGGATGTCTCTAGCCTCGATCCTAAACCGTCTCTGTTCAGAAGTGGTGAGTCTTTAGATCAACTAAAGATTCCAAGGAACACTGCTGGTGCTGATCCGGTGTATACCGGCAGCGGCAAACTCGGCAAAGGCTGCATTGGCAGCTTCACTAAAGTCCACGACCCCCGGCACCACCACAGGGGACATACAATCCTCAAGGAGGTAGACTCGTTGAGCCAGTTGGGCATCTCGCTGTTGAATTTCCCTGAGCAGGTCGGCCACTGTCCAAGCAACACAGTGACTTTTGGCCTGACCGGCAATGATCAGGCGATCGCCCGCCAGCAGATGCTCAATCAAGGCCCTATTCACCGCCCCGAGGGGACGTCCTTGGGGGTCATGGCTGACCTCTGGACGCAGCACCGAGTAATTTTCCGTCAGGGGATGGCTACCTTTGAGTTCGATGCGGGTTTGCTGCTGTCGCGCCACGGTGTGAAAGAAACAGGCTTCCTCCACAGCAGACACAAGGGCATGACCAATCCCCCCCAGCATCGAGTGGTAGGGCCAAATCGTCAGCGGAAACCTCCCCTTGGCAGCTAACTGTGCCACATAGTGCCGGGCATAGGTCTGAAGACTCGCCAGATCTCCTAGGGGCAATGAAGACAGCAGGTGGGGATTGGGTTGCCAATATCCCTCCTCAACGTCTTGGAGCGTGATGGTGGTTAAAGGTAGTGGATGCTCACCGGCAGGGTTAACCCAAAAGAGGGGATGGAAAATTTGACTTGCAGTGTGGGTATCAAGGGTAACAATGATCTCGCTAATCTGGGCAAGATGGGTGTAAATGAAGCGGCATAGGCGTTGATTATCCGCAACTGCACCAGGGACAAATAGCTCAAACTCTGGTAAGCAAAACGTGTTTTGGACATCAGTGAGCAAGAGAATCGTCCGCTGTGGATCGTCACTCGCGGGCGGAATCTGGTAGTGCTGTGCCCATTGGCGCGCCTGTGCTGCCCGTTCTTGGTAGGGGACACGCCACACCTCAGCGACCTTAGCAGGATTAAAGAAATCAGGAATAGGCAGTGCTGTTGCCGTGGCCATGGCTCCCTCCTATAGGGGGTAGGCGAAGAAATTGTAGTCAAGAATACAAATGTTAATTTTTAATAAACTACCCATCATATCAGCAATTATACGGATGAGCAACCATTGGTAACGTCTATAAAATTTACGATCAAAGTCTAATCTATCTTCCCTAGGAGAACCCATAATGTTGGTGCGCACGCTCAATAGTGTTTTAGAGCAACATATTGCCGGAGTGCCGGGCGTGTTAGCCGTGTTAATTGGCCGCATGACCGATGGGGCAACCATTGCCGAAATTAACTACAGTGGCACTTACTTTGAAAATGCCTCCCTCAGTTCTTTGGGAGCCTATGCCAGCGATCTGCTGCGAGCGAATAACCGCGTGTGTCAAGTGATGGATCCTGCCTCAGAGGCGGACTATTTGCTAGCGGGTTCGGCAGAGGTGCGGCTGGTGATTAAAGCCTTCAGCAAAACTCCCTACTTTGTACTGTTTCTCACGAAGGCGAGCACTAACCTGAAGCTGGTGTTTGAGCGCATTAAGGCTATCTTGGCCGATGGAAAACCCCTGCTGCCGCCGGTACAGGACAACGCTAGCTCGGTTGCCCAACTGCTGCTCAGCTATGCCCGTCGCTATGCTCCGGATCCCCACTTTGTGACGCTGCGGCTGTCGTTGAAAACGGGCTTGCACCGCGAGCGACTGGAAAAAGGCCAATTGGATGAGCGGGAAGTACGCATTCTCTACAAAGCGGTAGCCGATCTCGTGGGTATGGAACGTCTCCCTGTGCCGTCTCCCTAATGCTGTTCTATTTTCTCCAATGAGAAACCCCAGAAAGGATTTGTGCCTATGTTTGAGCGTCTGCGCATTGATCGCCCGCGGAAGCTGGTGGCGTTTTTTAACGAGCCAGTGATTTTCCACTGCCACCACTACAATCTATTTCTTCAACAAACCATTGAGGATCCTGACTGGATTGATGGGGTCAGTATCCTGCGGACCTCAGCCCAAGAGATTTTCTATAGCTTACTTGCCAATGCCTTTAATACGTTGGCAGTGCAAACACCAGCGGAATGCCTTGCCACTGCCGCAGAAATCTTTAGGTTTTTGGGGTTTGGCTGTCTCAACTTTGAGGTAACAGAGAAAGGGGGGCAAGTGGAGTTGACCCACTCCCACTATGCTGAGGCTTGGTTAGGGAAATATGGCGAGCAGGTGAACCGCACAAAACCAATGGATCACTTGGCGGTGGGCTATGTGGCGGCCGCTTTAGATGCCACCTTTGCCGAATTGGGCACCTACGTGGCCGAAGAAACCAGTTGTATGGCGGTGACGCGGCAGGATCACTGCCTGATCCAGGTGGCCAAAGCACCGGTGCGCCGTTCCCTAACGCCGAGTCCGCAAATGGGCAAGCTAATTGATCAACCTGTCCTGCTGCCGAAAGGGGAAACCAGCGTGGACTATGATGCGGTGAATGAAGCCCTCTGGGGGCTGCCCCTTGAAGGGGATGGGAATGGCCAAATTCGGGCGTTTAATGTGCTGCTGACGCGGATGCCTGCCAACTACTACAACCGCATTCAGTACCGTTTCCTTGATGAGCTACAAAAGGTTCACCCGGAGCTTTTAGAGGTGGGACAGGCCTTGATTCGTGAATCGGGTCATGTTTGTGTCTTTTACACCTTTGGCAATATCATGGAGTCGGTGGAGTGGGAAACGGTGGTTGGCCCCATGCTGAAGACCGACACCGATTGGATTCACGGCGGCTATGCCGTTGCCAGTAGCTTGGGATGGGGCCGTTGGCAAGCCCTAGAAGTGGTCCGGAACGAATCCTGTCGAGTGGCCATTGATGGTAACTACGAAACCAACTACTTCTTGGCCTCCTATCCCCATGCTGTCCAACCGGCCTGCTATTTTGCCCAAGGGGCGGTCCCTGCAATGATGAACATTGTCTATAACGGCCGCATTCAACAGAAACCCGTCTTGGATGAGGCTTTTTACAATCGTCTCTTTCAGCGGGGCGGTGTCTTTCAGGGGGTGGAGGTGAAGGCACGGGAAAAAGGTGATCCTTGGTGTGAATTTTATGCCCAACGCCTATAGGTTAGTTCTAAGGGATGCCGATTCAACTTTCTAAACGCCGCGAATGTGGCGGCACATGGGTGGTTGATCTGGATTTGGGGCGATCGCCCACCGATGCGGAACTTACGTCCCTTGCCCAACGCTATGGTGGTCGCTGTCGCCAGTTTCAACAGTTGATCTGGTTAGATTTGCCCAGCGGTCGGATTACGGCCTCACTGCGGCTGTCGCGTCTGACGATTCGCCTTGGGGATAAGACCCTAGAAGCAGCCATTATTGCAGACCTGCAGCAGCTTGCTGAGGATGCCGTGGCAGCTTGTGGAATCGATGTTTAGCGCTGGTTATGGCGGGCTGGCTGGGCACATACGATTTCTTGCTGGTTTCGATGACCCTGGGGGCGATGCTGGCACTATCGCTCTATTTGCCCTTAATGAGTGGCCAACTCTCCCTTGCCAGTCCAGCTTTTTATGCCATTGGTGGCTATATTGCTGCTTTGCTTTCCACCCGTGTTTTTACAGGACTGAACCCCTATCCGGTGCCCTTGGTGCTGGGGGAAATGGTTTTGGCGGCTCTTGTCTGTGGTCTGGTGGGATGGGGCTTGGGGGTACCAGTACTGCGGTTACGGGGCATTTATTTTGCCATTGCGACAATCGCTTTTTCTGAGGTGCTGCGGGTGTTGGCACTCAATTTGGAGGTTACCGGGGGGGCGGTCGGTATCTTTGGGATTCCCCAACCCTTTAGTACGCCCTTGGGCTATCTGTGGCTGACGCTGCCCTTGCTGATCATGGTGGCGATCGCCATCGGTCATTTGGAACAGACCCGTGCTGGCAAGGCAATGCAGGCCATTCGTAGCGATGAATTGGTGGCACAGACCTTGGGCATTGATACCACTCACTACAAGGTTTTGGGCTTTGTCTTGGGGGCTATTCTGGCGGGGGTGGCTGGGGTTTTGGCTGCTCATCTCTTGAATACTTGGAATCCCCGTCAGGGCACGTTTGATACCGGGGTGCTGGCACTGACGGCAGTGCTGATAGGGGGCAATCGGACATTCGTGGGGCCGATCGCTGGCGGTATACTCTTTACGGCCTTACCAGAACTCCTACGGAGCCTTGCCGATCAAGCCTATTTGCCACCACCAGTGGCCACTTTTTGCCGCGATGGGCGTCTTATGCTCTATGGCTTGCTGATTATCCTTGGCACGCGGTTTTTTCCGAGGGGCTTGTGCCAGCCTCTCCGCTGGCGATCGCTCTGGAGCATCCTATTGGGTCATCAAACACGGAAAATGTAGCTAGTCTTGACCTCGCCGCTGCTGCGCTACAACTGCACCTATGACCTTTCCCCGCGTGACTGTTTCCCTGACCTTGCCCAGTGACTTGACCCAGCTGGAGGCACTATTGGCATGGTTTAATCAGTACCGCCCGCCCACGCTGCCCCTTGAGGAGTGGTTGAAATTGGAACTGGCGCTTGCAGAGGGGTTTACCAACGCCGTTCGCCATGCCCATCGCGATCGCCCCCCGGAGACGCCGATTCGCATTGATCTGTGCATCGCCGAGACCCACATTGAATTGCGCATTTGGGATCGGGGTGACCCCTTTGACCTGGGGGCAAAGTTGCAAACGCTGCCGCCGCAAATTTCCACTGATGCCGAAGGAGGACGGGGTCTACGCCTTTTGGCAACGATCATGGATGAATTGGCCTATCAAGCCATAGAGGAGGGTGGCAACTGTTTGATTCTGCGCAAAACCGTGAAGCCGACCCCCCAATAACTCTATTCCTTGTGGGGAAAAAGGCGGGCTGCCAATTCCTCGTAGGTGGCATCAAAGGGACAGCGATCGCTCCTTGGGCACTGCCGACAGTATTTGCCATCGCTATAGCGTTCCAGGTTTTGGCGGTTAAAAAAGTAGGGCTTGTGGCTAAAGGTACTGGCGACCCACTGCCATGAGAGGTTATTACTTGCCGGATCGCCATCGAGCAAGTGCTGCAGAAACCAAGCGGCGCCCGCCTGCCAGCGCACCCGACACCAATGCACCACATAGGCAGCCAACCAGAGGCGAACATGGTTGTGCAAGTAGCCGGTTCGTTGCAGGTCGTAACTAAAGGCATCCATACAGGCTAGCCCCGTTGCCGCAGCGATGAGAGCAGGGGGCAATTGCGCTTGATAGTCGGTTGCCTGCCAGCCCGTCTTGTAGGGTTCAATGTCCTGCCACAGGCGATCGCCCCAATGGGCATAGAGGCGCTGCCAATAGTCTCGCCACGCCAATTGTTGCAATAGCGCCTCCGCTTGAGAGGGGTCATCTACCGATTGCCGTACGCGATCGCGCACCGCCGCTAAACTGATTACCCCATGGCGCAAATAGGCCGAAAGGCCCGTCACTGCCCCCGTTAAAAAGTTGCGACTTTTGCCATAGCGTAGGGGCTGAATTTTGGCCAAACGCTCTTGGGCTGCTCCTAAGCCACCATAGGTTTCACTAACCGTGTCATCTTCCCCCACGACATCGGCAAACACTTGGCGCAGATAAGGCACATAGGCATCACGGTTTCCCAACCGTCGCTCCACGGCAGCCGCCGCAAGAAGGTCTTTGGCAGAATGAGTCATCGGTCTAAGGGCTGAGCAAACGTTCCAGGCGATAGCGATTATCCAAGCGTCCCACAAGGCGGCGCACTGGTCGGGGATACACCCGCACCAATGTTGGCGTGGCTTGGACTTGATCCTCCTCCGCCAGATCTGGTTGCTTAGTGACATCCACCACTTTGAGCGTGTAGGGCACCTTAAGGGAGCAACTGAGCAAATCATGGAGGTTTTTGAGGGCAACCTCAGCCGCATGGGTTTCGCCGCGCACATAGAGGCGAAAGATATAGCGATCGGGTTGCGAAGGACGCGGTGCAAAACTGCTCGGGGGCGTGGCTTCCTGCAAATCATAGATCAGTTGGTGGTGCTCCCACAGTTGCGGAAAGCTGCTGCGGTAGGCCTCTAGGGCTTGGGCATCGCAGGGATGCTGCGGATCCTGTATCAACTGCCACGGCAACGTGGGCTGATGAGCAGGGGCAAAGAGGGCATTCAATAGGGGACGATGGGGCCATGCCAAAGGATAAACCTCCGCCGCCACCCGCAGGCAGTGCTGTTCTTCATCAAACCAGTAATCGACGGCCGCCGTATAACAGGGAGAGAGAAAAAGGGGCGGCTCCTCTAAATCCAAGAGTTGTTGCAGGGCTTGACAGAGTGACTGATGCCAATGTCCCTGCTTTGATGGGTCACGGCAAAAGACCACATCCTCCCCCGGCGTAAAGAGCGCCAACCCCTTGTATAGGATAGGCTTGAGGCCAACCATTGCCCTAGATACGTCCCCGCAGAATTTGCGCCATTTCGTTGGGTTTGGGGGAGTTTTCGATGGCGGTTTCTTCGTCAATGCGCCCTGCCTCATAGAGTTCGTAGAGGCACTGGTTCATCGTGCACATACCGTCGTAGGTACACTGAGGAATAATCGCCTCAATTTCCTCCACTTCACCCCGCAAAATGTAGTCCTTGATGGCATCGGTGTTGATCATGATCTCGTGAATGGCCGCCCGCTTGCCATCCGTGGTGCGCACAAGGGCTTGGGCAATCACCGCCACCAGGGATTCCGCCACCTGCATCCGCATCGGCCCTTGTTCATCGGGGTTGTAGAGGTTGAGGATGCGCTCAATCGTTTTCACGGCACTGTTGGTGTGCAGGGTACCAAAGACCAGGTGACCGGTTTGGGCGGCTTTGAGGGCGGTATTCACTGTCTCGCGATCGCGCATCTCGCCAATGAGAATAATGTCGGGGTCTTCCCGCAGGGAGGCCTTGAGGGCATTGTCAAATTTAAGGGTATGGATGCCCACCTCCCGCTGGCGGATGAGGGAACGGCGGCTTTGGTGCACAAACTCAATCGGGTCTTCAATGGAGATAATGTGCTTTTGCATTTCAGTGTTGATGTAGTCCACCATGGCCGCCAGAGTTGTGGACTTCCCAGAACCCGTTGGTCCTGTCACCAGAATCAGACCCTTGTGGTAGTGGCACAGATCCTTAAAGACGGGCGGCAAATTCAACTGCTCTAGGGTCAGAATCTTCACGGGAATTAGCCGCAGCACCATGGCGGGTCCTTTTAGGGCGACAAAGATGTTGATCCGTACCCGACACAGTCCTTCATACTGGTAGGCGCCGTCGTATTCCAGGTGGGTGCGAAACTGCTCGATTTGTTGGGGGGTGAGCAGTTCATTGAGCCAGTAGTTAAAAGTTTCTTCGTCAGTAACGGGATAGTTAGTAATCTCTAAACGTCCGCGATCGCGAAAGCGTGGCGCTTCGCCAACTCCCACATGAATATCGGAGTAGCCGTGCTCAAAGGCCTCCCGCACCAGTTGCTCCATCGTGGGGCCAGAAATGCGAGCAGCCGGTGTCGGCATCGGTTGGGTTGCCACCACCTGTTGGGGCATTGCCGGCTGCGGCGGCATGGGGCGTGGGGGCATCCCCGGTTGGGCGGGTATGGGACGGGGAGGCATCCCTTGGGGAGGCGGGGGGGTGCAGGACGGGGGGGCGCCATTCCCGGTTGGGGGGGCAGCGGCGGAACAGCCGCACCCATTGGCGGACGGGGGGGCACCGGGGGTGAATTGGGAACACGGGGCGGTGGCGGAGGACTTTGGGGATTAGTCATAGGGAGACTCGTTAGAGGGCTAGGAATGGATCAGGTATTTCCAGTGTGCCACTGTTTTAGCAAAACCATAGGCTCGTTAGCCCTATGTTAAAACTTGACGGCACAGGACAACCCAAAAGGGAAACACCGCCACGAAACTCAGGGTACTTAGGGCAATTACCGCAGGGGGCAAGTCGGTGTTCAACTCGTATTCCTCCGCCAAAATCAAGGCAGCAAAGGCGGTGGGCGTACCGGCCATAATGGCGATCGCTAGTAATGTGTCCCCCCGCAATCCCAAACCATAGGCGATCGCCATCATCGTCAGTGGCAGCAACAACGTCTTGACCAGCATAGGCAGCAGTCCCACACGCAAGCTCTGCCAGCCGGGGAGCCGACTGAGGCGAATTCCTATAAGAACAAAGGCGAGGGGAATCACCAAGTGAATATCTATCTCACACAACTTTTCGATCGTCTCGGGAAATGCAAGATCATGGGTAGCAAATCCTGCCACTGATGCCCAAAGGGTCGGTACCGTTGGAATCACTGCCAAAGCTTGCCACCAAGGTTGATGATTCCCTCTGCCGTAGTACTGACCAAGAAATGAACCCAAGCCGTAGGTACCGAGGGCATTTTGGGTAATTGCATAGAAGGTCGCCCAGGGCAATGCCGTCGTACTCAGGAGAGGAATGGCAACCCCCAACCCGACAAAGCCCGTGTTGCCGAGAATGCTCGCAATCAGATAGCTCCCCTGCAAGCGGCGACTTTCTCCTTCCGGAACTGTACTGGTTAGGAAGGGAGGGGTGTATTGGAGCCACTGGGGTTGAAAGTAGTGCTTCTGCAAATTGTAGAGGCCCTGGGCAAGGATATAGCCGACAATGAGCGCCACAAAGGCCAGCACCGGTGCCAACCAAATGAGTCCTGCGAAGTTGGTGTGCCGCACCAAGGCAAAAATTTGAATGGGTACCCCCACCCAATAAAGGCCGCGTCCCAACCATTGGGGAATCACTGCCGGCAACCAACGGCCACAGATGAACCCCAGACTTGTCCAAATAACTAAGGGGCTAGCTGCGCTGAGTGCATCCGCCATCGCGATCGCCCGTTCACAATTCCTCATCACTATACTGTGAACATTCTGGCAAGGAGAAGTTAAGCATGCTGGGCAAAAGAGGATCAGCCCTGAGTTTTGTGGTGCTACTGGGAGTTGTCTCCCTGTGTGCCGATGCCACCTACGAAGGCGCACGCAGTCTCACGGGGGTCTATTTAGGGGTCTTAGGCGCCAGTGGTACCGTTGTCGGCTTAGTGGCTGGCTTGGGGGAATTCATTGGCTACGGTCTGCGTCTTGTGATTGGCTATGTGAGCGATCGCACCCGTGCCTATTGGCGCATTACCACCCTCGGTTACGCCATCAATACCATCGCTGTGCCCCTGATGGCCTTGGCCAATCGTTGGGAAGTCCTAGGGGGATTCATGATTGCTGAGCGCACTGGCAAAGCGATTCGTACACCCCCCCGCGATGTTTTGCTCTCCTATGGTGCTAGCCAAGTGGGGCGTGGCCTTGGCTTTGGCCTCCATGAAGCGATGGATCAAATTGGTGCCGTTGTTGGACCGCTGATGGTGGCTGGGGTCTTTGCCCTCACCCAGCATTATCAATGGAGTTTTGCTATCCTCGCCATCCCTGCTCTGATTGGTTTGGTCGTTTTGCTGGCGACGCAGCGGCAGTACCCAGAGCCACGGAATTTTGAAACAGTGATTCAAGATCTCGATACCAAAAGACTACCAACGCTATTTTGGATTTATCTATTGGCCGTGGCCTTTCTGGGTGGGGGTTATGTGGATTTCCCCTTAATTGCCTTTCACTTACAGCAGGGAAACAGTCTGCAAACCAGTCAAATTCCGCTGCTCTATGCTCTGGCAATGGGGGTTGATGCGGTGGCGGCCCTGCTCTTTGGGTACTTACTGGATCGCATTGGCATCATGGCCTTGATCCTTGCTGTGGTGCTGTCAGTGGGCTTTGCGCCCTTGGTTTTCCTCAGTTCTGCGGTAATTTGGGGCATGGTTCTGTGGGGCATTGGGATGGGTGCTCAAGAATCTATTGTGCGGGCGATCGTCGCCAACCTCGTTCCACCAGAACGGCGGGGGTCGGCCTATGGTATCTTTGCCACTGGCTATGGTTTAGCCTGGTTTCTAGGAAGTTGGCTCATGGGGGTGCTCTACGATCGCTCCTTGGGGCTGTTGGTACTGGTGTCGGTGGTGCTGCAACTCCTGGGGCTGACGCTGTTATTGTGGGTGAGGCAAGGGTCTAGGCTTCCTGTTTAGGGGCTACTTCTTCGGTGAGGGCCTGCAACCGGTAGAGATGGGCGTACACGCCATTGCGAGCCAACAGTTCACTGTGGGTGCCCTGCTCCACCAGTTGTCCCCGTTTGAGCACAAAAATGCGATCCACATGGCGGATTGTGGCGAGGCGGTGGGCAATAATAATTGCGGTTCGATTCACCAAGAGACGGTTCAAGGCCTCCTGAATCATTACCTCGGTGCCCACATCCAAATTGGCCGTTGCCTCATCAAGGACAAGAATTTCTGGATTGCGAATGGCGACCCGCGCAAAGGCCAAAAGTTGTCGCTGCCCTGCCGAGAGATTTGTGCCCCGCTGCCGCAGGGGAGTGTCATAGCCTTGGGGCAACTGCTCAATGAACTCAGCAATATTCATTTCTGCGGCCACCCGCTGAATGTCGGCAAGGGTGTAGTTGTCGCCAAGGGCAATGTTGCTTTTGATATCCCCAGAAAAGAGAAAGCTCTCCTGCAAAATCACGCCAATGTGCTGCCGCAGTTCTGCTTGGCTAAAGTCGCGCACATTGCGATCACCAACGAGGACTTCACCGCGCGTTGGATCATAAAGACGACAGAGCAAGCGAATAATCGAACTTTTGCCCGCCCCCGTGGGGCCAACAATGGCCACTTTCTCGCCAGCATGAATTTGAAAGGAAAGCTGCTTGAGGACATAGTCATCGTCTTTGTAGGCCAGCCAGACATCACGAAACTCAACGGCAGCCGCTGTATTTTCTGTCTGGGGCAAGCGCAAAAAGGTGCGATCGGGATCCTGAATTTCAATGGGTTCTAAAAGCAGATCATGGATGCGCTCAATGGCGGTTAAGCCCGCTTGCACGATGGTAAATTTCTCCGCCAACTGCCGCAATGGATCAAAGACGCGCTGCGAAAAGAGGATAAATGTGGCTAAGGTGCCAAAGTCAATCGTGCGCTGCTGCACCAAGCCACCGCCGAGCCAGAGAACCCCCGCGATCGCCACAAAGGCAATCCACTCTAAGGTCGCCGATACCGCTGAATCATAGAAAATTGTCCGATCCACCTCTTTGATGTAGCGTTGATTGCGCCGCCGAAACAGTTGACTATTAAAAGCCTCACGGCGAAACAATTGCACCACTGTAATGCCAACGATGTTTTCCTGCAGATCGGCATTCAGTAGCGACAGCTCCTCGCGGGACTTGTAGTTGGCGACGCGATAGCAATGTTGAAAATAGATAATCAGGGCAGCGATCGGCAGAACCAAGGCCAGCAGCAGCGTTGCCAGCAGGCGGTCAATGAAAAACATCGTCAGGATGACCACCAGCATCGAGAAGACATCACTGAGAACCCCCACAGCGCCAGTGGCAAACACATCCCCCAAGGCATCCACATCACTGGTCAAGCGGGTAATGAGCTTACCGACGGGAGTGCGGTCAAAGAAGCGGGAGGAGAGCCGCAGTACGTGGTCAAATAAGTCATCGCGAATATCGGCAGTAATGTTTTGGCCAATTTTTTGAATCCAGTACCCCTGAGCTGCCTGCACCCCAAAGCGCAGTACCACGGTCACCAACAGTGCAATGCTCAGTAGATCAATCCCTTGGGTCAGCGTTAAGGCTTTCAAAAAGCTGTAGGTACTCTCTTCCCCCTTAAGGAGGGCGATCGCCTGACCAATAATGATCGGTTGTAATGCTGCTGCTGCCGCCAAGGGAATCAAAAGCAGGCCACTGCCTAGCAGTCCCCAGCGATAGGGCTTAAGGTAAGGAATCAGTCGTTGTAAAAGTTGCCAATCCGTAGAGCGTGTTGCTGCTGTCATGCCCTGCTAAAACTTGTGAACCTCTTTTTCCCAGTCTAGGGCGCACTCGCAATTGTTTGTAACAATTTACACGCTCCAGTGGGTTGTCATTTAGCCATCCCTTAGCTAGACTAAGAGTAGTTCGGGCTATTCTATCCCCCGCATAGCCCCACTGAAATCCCCGAAAAGGTAAGTTACGCCGAAAGGGTAACACACAAATCAAGGATCCTGTAGCCGCCGCTTCAGAAAAGGGTATGGATGTCCTTGATGCCGAAGGGATTTTTTCCAAGCTTTGCAGCGGCTCTAGATTTAGGGTATAGATTGCACTGCGCTTTGGTAGATAGGATAGGGGAGTGATCGCGAGCAGTCAGCCATCACTCTCTTGAAATCGCAGTAGGCTAGAAGGAGCGGCACCCCAGTTCATTCCATTCATCCGTTTATGAGTGACTCCCGTTTGCTCGATATTGCGCGGCAGGGCGACCCCCGCGCCATTGCCACACTGCTGAATGCCGTCCTCTTGCCCAAGCGGGTAAAGGCCACGGTGGTGCGTCAGGCCGAGGAGCTAATGATCACCCTGCATTCAGAAAAAATGCTCAATCAAGCGGCAGCCGCAACCCTGATCCGCACCGCCTTAGAAAAATTGCACTTGCCAGAGATTCAACGGGTTTTCATTGAGTCACGGGTGTTGGGCGTCCCCCTCTGGGAAACTCATTTTGCATTACAGGTCATGCCTGCCGTTCAACCCCCGCTGCCGGCGATCGCCGATCCATGGTCCCCTGAAACAGCACCCCCTGAGCCATCCCCGCCTGAACCGACACTGCGGGATTTGATGTCCACTTTTATGATCTCCGAGGCGCCTTCTACATCTGAAGGTCAGGATGCTGTGGCGCGATCGCCCCAAGAAGAGGAACAGCCCATTCCAGTAGAGACGACACCGGGGGATATTGTTGCCCCTGAAGCAGCTCCCCCCCTAGAGCCAGTCGCCGAAAATGCTGAGGAGGGGATAGTGGCAGAACCGATCAGTGGGTCGCAAGAGAGTTTCCTAGATGAAGTTCCAGAAATTGATCCTGATGAGGACATTAGCTTGGCAGATTTAGCTGCCGCCTTTGACCCCAACTCCCCCTCAGAATCGCCAGATGCCAGTTTTGACAGTGAAGAACTGACATCCGCCATTGAGCTGCCCTCCTTTCAAGAAGAAGGCACGGAATCCGACACCTTTAATGGATGCTCGGGGGAATTGCCAGTCCTCGAGGCTCCTGCTGAACCACCCCCAGCGTCCCTAGAACAGAGCACTGCACCACCAGAAACCCCAGACAGTGTTGCTGAAATACCCGAACCCCCACTGGCGTTTTTTGAGGCCACCTTAGAACAATCGACCCCTGAGGCATACGACTTCCCAGAACCGACGACTGAGGAGATTGCTGCCCTAGAAGCCTTAGAGACTGAGATCAGCCCACCAACCGCAATCACCTCTGAGATAGCCGCTGCAGCTGAATCCTCGCCTGAGGGGGCGATCGCCCTAGACGCTGCCTCCGTTGTTGCGGATCCTTGGGCCGCCCCAGACACTTTGCCCCCTGCACCCACAGCCCCCCAAGCTCAAGAACCCGTTAGCTATCCGCCTCTACGGGATCCTTGGTTAGAGGCCGAGCCTGCGCAGCAAATTAAGGCAGATAAGACACAGGAACCCCCGGCCACCACAGAACCCCCACCGCCCGCCTCTGAAGAGGAAATTTACACCACGCCAACAATTGAAAAAGTGCCCCGCGATGACCAGTCAAAGGTGGCAGGTATTGCTGGGATGGTTATGGGGTTAGGCTTTTGTGCTACGGGGTTAGGAATGATTATTGGCTTGCCGATGGTTGTGGGCAGTATGTGGATGCTTGGGGATGAGGAAGTGTGGAGTGGTGAGTGCCCCCATTGTCATCAGCCTCTAAAAATTCCTGTGGGTAAGCTCTGGCGCTTTAGCTGCCAGAAGTGTCAGGGATTGATTGAAGTAAAGCATGGCCGCTTCTACGCACGCCAGGCTCCCCCTGGGTCCTAACCCAAATCTAAAAATCTAAATGATTTATCTGACCCCGTTGGCGACGAGCTTCAAGGGCTTGGGCGATGAGATCCAATAGCCCCGGTGCCTCTTCCTGAATCGTCAGCAGTAGGCGTTCACCCATGGCTAGATCCGCATCTGGAGGGAAAGGGTCTTGTTGAACCAACTGCCGCAGCCGCGGCACCGTATTGTCAACGATTTCCACGAGTGCCCCCAAGCAGCGAAAAAATTGCCGTTCGGTCAGGGTGCTGTCCTCAATGGGGAATTCAATCATCGCCCGCACTTCACCCGCCTTGGGATCGTACTCCCACTGCAGCATTTTTGTCTGCCACGAAATGCACAGCAGCGTTTGTAAAATGGCATCCCGAAAGGGGTGGTTTTTAATGCCCGGCAAGAGATTGGGGGCATAGAGCTTAAAGAACTCGCCCCCCTCATCTAACTCAATGACAACGATAAATCGCTCAAGGTGATCACCATTGACGCCGGTAATAATTTGGTGGTTGGGCGCATTCAACCGATAGTTCAGTTGGTGCCGCTGGAGATAATGGGCAATTTGGCTAAGGGCGATCGCCATGCCACAGTCATCCTAAAGGGCTGCTGAGGGCTGAGGATTAATCTTGGTGCCTAAAACCTCCAAAAATGCTGCCAACCACCGCGGATGGGCAGGCCAAGCCGGTGCCGTAACCAGATTGCCATCTACCACCACCGCATCCGCTGCCACATTGGTAAACTTGCCGCCGGCACTGACGACCTCAGGACCACAGGCAGGATAGGCCGTACAGGTTTTGCCAGCCAGCACACCCGCTGCTGCCAACAGTTGCAGCCCGTGACAAATCGCGGCAATGGGTTTTTGGGTCTCGCCAAAGTGCTTGGTGATTTCCAGTACCTGTGGATTGAGGCGCAAGTATTCTGGGGCCCGTCCTCCCGGCACCACTAGGGCATCGTAGGTTGTGGGGTCAATCTCTGTAAAGGTGGCATTGAGTGTAAAATTATGCCCCCGTTTCTCACTGTAGGTTTGATCCCCTTCAAAGTCGTGAACGGCTGTGCGCACGCTGTCGCCAGCCACTTTATCCGGACAGACGGCATGCACGGTATGACCCACCATTTGTAAGGCTTGGAAGGGGACCATCACTTCGTAGTCTTCGACGTAGTCGCCCACGAGCATCAGAATGCGTTTGCCACTCATGATTGTTTGCCTCTCGCATGGACCTATGTTTGATCCTGACATAACGGTGCCCCCTGCAACCGTTAATCTGAGTAAGGGGAATGATCCGGTGCACTGTCGTGATAAGTAGGAATACTGCTGCTGGGGTTTACTTTGTGGGTGCTGGCCCGGGCGATCCAGAATTGCTTACCCTCAAGGGGCAACGACTCCTTCAAGAGGCCGATGTGATTCTCTATGCCGATTCCTTAGTGCCGACTGGGATTTTGCAGTTTGCGCCGCCGAGTGCCATCTGTATTCCCACAGCTGCAATGACCTTGGAAGAAATCATTCCACTGATGGTTGAAGCGGTGCAGGCGGGGAAGAAAGTAGTGCGGTTGCAATCGGGCGATCCCAGCCTCTACAGTGCCATTCATGAGCAGATCTGCCGCCTAGCGGAAGCAGGCATTGCCGTTGAAGTTGTCCCCGGCATTAGTGCCTATCAATTGGCTGCTGCTCGCCTCAAGGCCGAACTCACCCTGCCTGAATTGGTACAGACAATTATCCTCACCCGTGCCAGTGGCCGTACGCGAGTCCCGCCAACAGAAGAATTAGCCAGTTTAGCCGCCCACAAAGCCAGCTTGTGTCTTTATCTGAGTGCGAATTATGTCCAGCGTGCCCAGCAAGATCTGCTCCAGCACTATCCCCCAGAGACGCTGGTTGCTGTCGGCTACCGCTTGGGATGGCCCGATGAGCAGTTGTGGCTGGTTCCCTTGGTGGACATGGCGACGTTTAGTCAGCAACAGCGATTGACCCGCACGACCCTCTACTTGATCAGTCCAGCCTTGGCGGTGCAACAGCAGGGCAGTGATGCCTGGCGCTCCTGTCTCTATAGTCCAGAACACTATCACCTGTTTCGCTCTCATTAAGGCTGTGTACAATTTCCTGTAAGGATGTTGTTGGTAAATACGGTGGGTAACTGGCTCAGTAAAGCACTGATTGTTTTGATTCGCCTTTATCAACGCTGGATTTCACCGCTATTGTTGCCCACGTGCCGCTATACGCCCACTTGTTCTGCCTATGCAGTTGAGGCGATCGCCCGCTTTGGGGCTGTAAGGGGAACTTATCTGGCCATTCGCCGCATTTTGCGCTGCCACCCCTTTGCAGCGGCTGGCTATGACCCTGTGCCACACTTGGAGGAGCCGCCTGACAATCCTGATAATTATGGGCAATAGACGCCAGTCCTCGGAATCCCCAACTGAAGGCCAGCCCTCTCCCACTCCCAGGTGCCCAAGCTCCTGCAGACGCAGTGACGATATTTGCCGATGCGGTTGTTGCTAAACGCTGCCTTGCCCTTCATGAGGAGGTCCTATGGCGGCATTGTCGAGAACCGCCGCTTGTACTGTAGCAACAAGCGATCGCCCCAAAGCATCAAGGTTGTATCCTCCCTCTAAACCAATAACAATGCGGTGAGTAATCTGTAAGCACTGGTGCATCATCCAGCCATAATCGGCATCCTCTAGTTCAATACTGGAAAGAGGATCCTCACGGTGGGCATCATACCCCGCACTGATAATGAGTAAATCTGGGTTAAATTGCCACAAAAAGGGCATAACTTGATCTTGAAATGCGGCTCGATAGGCTTCTCCATTGGAACCTGTCGGCATGGGTAAGTTGAGGACGTTGTTGTAGCGCCCGCGATCGCCCCCATCACCGGTGTAGGGATAGGCGGGAAACTCATGGAGCGAACAATAGGCGATCTGAGGATTGTCTTGAACCAGTGCTTGGGTACCATTGCCGTGGTGGACATCCCAATCGAGAATTGCCACTCGTCTTATCCCCGGCAAACTGAGAGCATAATGGCCAGCGATCGCCCCATTCGCCAACAGGCAAAACCCCATTCCCCGCTCCCGGAGGGCATGGTGGCCGGGGGGACGCGCCAAAACAAAAATTGCTTGCTGTCGCTGTAGAGCCAGATCTACCCCATCGAGCCAAGCCTGTACGGCTAACCGTGCCACGCGATCGCTCTGGTCATTGAGGTAGGTATCGGGATCTAACCAGCCACCCCCTGCTGCGGCCATTTGGGCTAATTGGTCTAAGTACACCGGACTGTGGATCTTTTCTAGCCAAGGGGTCAAGCCTTCTGCGACAGGGGTGGGTTCGCGCCACTCTGCTGCTGGAAATGCGGCTTGCAAATGCCGACAAATGGCTAACAGGCGTTCGGGCCGCTCAAAGTGAAACTGAGGGCAGCGATGTTCTAGGAAGCGATCGCTATAGATAAAGACAGGGGAAAACATCATTTAACCAAGTCCAGATCTGCCCCAAGTCTAGATCTGCCCATGGTTGATTGGCAAGAGATAGAGCCTATTGGCTAAGGCCAGAGGTCGAGCAGTTCCTCAAAAATTTGCGCTTCCAAAAAGGGGCAGGTTTGGGGCAATGCTTCAGGATTAAAGGGCATTTCTTGTTTTACCAGGTCAAGGGCAGTCTCGTAAGTAGGGCTTGAGTCTGGAGCTTTCCTTGAGCTGGCCTTCTAGGGGATGCCGTTGCTCACGACGGGGGTAACACTTCAAGGCAGTGGCACAATTCCCGTTTCTTTTTTGCCCAAGGAGTCAATCTCCTCACGCCAGTTCTCAAGATCGAGCAATTCAAGTTGCCTTGGCGGAGGTATGCGGCTTGCTGTTGCATCCACGGATAAAAGTTGGTTTCATACAGCGTATCCATGGCTGGTTCACCTCCAGATGCATCTAGCACATCCAGGAATGCAGTCAGACTATCGAGTTTTTAGGGTATGCAGGACCTGCTCAATATCCACGATAAAGATGGGAGGGAGCTCCTGGTCGCCTTGATGGGTGACCATGAGGGAGCTAACGTTGTGAATACTTCCCCAGTGGAGATAGTTGCGGGGAATCGGATGAATGGCCTCCTGGGGAATGCGCTCAATCATGGGGGGGTCTGTGAGGGGCAGGCCAAGCCATTCCTGTCGGGGTTGGAGGATAAGCAAAAACCTGAGCTTTTCGGTTTCTGAGGTTGAAAGGGGGGCATCAAAAAGACAGCGGCCAATATCAATAACTAAAATTTCCCGATTCTCATAGGTGACAAGGCCAATACCCCGCTGGTATGGATCGCCGTGAATAGGGGGTAACGGAATCACTCGATAGGCCTGTGCCATCGGCACGGCAAACTGCTCTTGGCGCACGATAAATGTCAAGAACTGCTCTAAAACAACAGGTTGGCTCTGGCGACGGCGACGGCTTTTAAGCATGGTGGATCAACTGATCAAGGGTGGCCAAGAAGTCACTTTCGCGGAAGGGTTTGCTAAAGTAGGCCGCTGCCCCCAGGCGTTCTGCAAGCTGGCGGTGTTTTTGACCCGTGCGGGAGGTGAGCATCATCACGGGGGTGTTTTGGCATTGGGGAATGCGGCGAATTTGAGTGAGGACGCCAAACCCATCGAGGCGGGGCATTTCAATGTCGCAGATCACAGCGTTGACCTGCAGTCCTCCTTGGAGTTTATCAATGGCTTCCTGACCATCTTTAGCCTGCTCAACCCGATAGCCGGCTTTTTCGAGGGTACTGGTGAGGAAACGCCGCACGTTCACTGAATCATCAACCACAAGGACGGTGTCTTGCCTAGGGGCAGTGGAGCTGGCCACGGGGGCAGGGGGACGCTCCTGTTGCGACCAATCAAAGAGAGCAAGAGGATCTAATAGGGGGACAATGCGGCCATTTCCTAAAATTGTGCAGCCACTAAAGCCCTTGGGTAGGGCTAGTTCTCCTTCGACTTGGCGAATGGTGACTTCCTGCTCGCTCCAGTGGCGATCAACCCGCAGGGCAAGGGCACTGTCCCCTTGACTGATAATCATCAGGGTTGGTTCGTTAATGGTGGGTGCTCCCTCCATTTCCACGGGGCGATGGGGACGCTGAAAGTGAAAAATCTGGGTCAGCTCAATCAAGGGAATGAGATAGCCTTCCCAGTCAATGAGGGTTGAGCCAAGGGTTTCAATGGCAGGGTAGCGATCGGCTAGCACCATTTCTTCGATGTCTTCGGTTGGTACTGCCAAAAGCATGCCGGCAGCCTCTATCAAAAGCGCCCGCACCACTGAGAGGGTGTAGGGAATTGTAATCGTGAATTGCGTCCCTTGGCCGGGAGTACTCTGGATCTGGATGTCCCCGCGAATTTGACGCAGATTAGTGCGCACGACGTCCATTCCTACGCCGCGTCCGGAGAGGCTGGTCACCTGCGCGGCCGTTGAAAAGCCCGGCTCAAAAATCAGTGGCCAGAGGTCGCGATCGCTAGCAGTTTCCAACCAATCTTGGGCTAAGCCCAATTGCCGTGCCCTTTGGCGAATTTTCTCTGGATTGAGACCTCGGCCATCATCCGCCACAGTAATCACGGTTCGGTTGCCGCGATAGGCTGCCTTTAGAGTAATGGTTCCCACGGCGGGTTTGCCAAGGGCTTGGCGTTCCTCTGCAGGTTCAATGCCATGGTCAAAGGCATTGCGGACAAGGTGCAAGAGGGGATCCGCCAAGACACTCAACACAGTACGGTCAATGAGAACGTGGCTGCCCTCAATCACAAGATTGACGTTTTTGCCATGCTCGCGGCTCAGTTCCCGAACTAACCGTGGATACCGGTTGGCCAAGTCGGCAAAGGGACGCATCCGCACTTGGGTAAATCGAGCTTGAAGTTGCTTGGCAGTGCGGTTGAGATCACGGCCAGTGCGTTCGGTGTCCTCTAGGCTCAGTTCCAGATCGGTGGTGATTTCCTGCACTTGAACAATCGTTTCCATCACCTCTTGGGAGAGCAGATGCACATCCGTGTAGCGATCGAACTCGAGGACATCAAAGCCATGCTGGTTTTGGGGACTCAAGTAATGGGGGGCACTGACACGGTCATACTCTGTGCGCAGACGAAAGTTGGCACGCTCAAGGGCACGTACTTTTTGCTTGAGACCCGCTAGTAGGGTGTGGAGGCGTTGCCGTTGTAAATCCAGACCGTTACACTCAATGAGCAATTCCCCCATCAGATCACCGAGTTGATCCAATTGATACCCCGGCACCCGCACGGTCATTTCCTTGGGTTCTTGGGTTAGAAGCTGGGGAGTCACCGGGGTAGTCTCAGCTTTTGGCGCAGGGGAAGGTGCCTCTGTGGGGGTGGGTGGGGGGGACAATAAATCCCCCAAGGAGAAAGCCTCCACTTCGGCACTGGCAAAGTCCTCAACCCCTAATTCCTGATTTAGGTTTGCCAGCGGTAAATCAATAATGGTTTGATCCTCGTCCTCGGTTTCAGGGGTTTCCAAGCGGGTGGGCAAAGCCGCCAGTTGCCCAGTGATCACAAGGGCTTGGCAGCGCCGCCATTGCTGAATAATGCTGGCACCAACCTGGCTGACATCACAGTTGGGTTGCTCCAGATAGGCACCGACGGAGGCACAAAACTCAGCAAATTGAGAGAGTTCGAGCATTTGCCCGAGGGCTTCCAGTTCTTGGGCGGCGATCGTCAGCTCCTCCCTGAGGCAGGGTTGCCCAGGGGTTTGCAGCACGGTCTCCAAGCGTTGCAGACAGGCCTCTACCTCGGTTTCAAAAAGAACCACCCGCATCTGCTGGCCATCCTCACCACTGAGGAGTGTCAGATCATCCTCCGCCGTCGGATCCCCCAACCGTCCCTGCAACTCATTCAAAAGCGGCTCTACCTGAGTGCGCCACCAGCCCTCATTGGGTTGAACGCCTTGACGGTAGAGGATCATAACTGCTTGCAGTTGATCTACCGTCTTGAGCAGCAGGTGCTGTACCTCGATATCGTCGCAGGGACGGGATTTCAAAATCTTGAAGAAATCCTCAAGGCGATGGGCCAGTTCACTCAGGGACGTAAAGCCCATCATGGCCGCGCCGCCTTTAATGGAGTGCGCTGCCCGCAGCACCTCATCTACCCGTCCCGGCTGTTGAGAGAGGCATAGTACCCCTGCCTCAATCGTTTGCAGGTAATCCTGGGCCTCTTCTAAAAACTGGAGGCGGATGGTTTCCTCGACGCCAGATTCGGGCATGGTTATCCCTGAGCAGTCACCTTAAAGATGTTGACAGAATTTTGTAGCTCCTGAGCCCGATCCACAGTACTTTGGAGAGACTCAGAAATCTGTTTGGAGGTGGCGGAGATCTCCTCCGAGACCTTGGCAAAATCGCGCATCAGGGTATTGACTGTATTGGCTGTGCGGGCTTGGGAGACGGTGGCTTGGGAAATGGACTGCACCAGCTCGTCAATGTGCTGCGATACCTGGACAATTTCGTTGAGGTTTTTCTTGGCAGCTTCCACAAGGCGGGTGCCTTCGACCACCTCGGCTGTCCCTGTTTCCATCGCACTGACCACTTCCTGGGTTTCCTGCTGAATGCTCTCTACGATTTGCTCAATTTCGCGAGTCGCTGCCGCCGATCGCGCCGCCAATTCCCCCACTTCTTCTGCCACCACAGCAAAGCCACGGCCCTCTTCCCCCGCGCGGGCGGCTTCAATGCTGGCATTAATGGCCAAGAGGTTAGTTTGCAGGGCAATCTGGTTAATGAGGGAGATCACTTTAGAAATCTGCTGCGAAGCTTCCCCCAACCGCTTCACCTTTTTGGCAGTTTCTGCAACGGTTTCCCGCAGGTGAAGGATACTGTCAACGGTGGCATCCATCGTTTCACCACTGGTGACTGCTCGCTCTGAGGCTTTGCGCGCCACTGCTGCCGCCTCGTTGGCGCTGTTGGCCACAGATTCAATGGAGATCGACATTGCCTCCACCGCTTCTAGCATCCGCTTCACCTTCTTGGCTTGGCGCAGTGATTCTTCGGCCAATCCTGTCATGGCCGCCTCATCGGCCAAAAGGGCTGTGTTCACTTTCTCTGTGGTGGCTTTCACTTCCATGACCACATCCCGCAGACTTTCAATGAGGGAGTTGAAAATATCGGCAACGGTCCCAATTTCATCAGCAGTGATGTCTGCCCGTACCGTTAAATCTCCCTGGGAAGCAGCCTCCACTTCGGTGAGTAGGTTAATCAACTGCCTTTGGATGCGCTCAGTGCGCTGCTGTTGCTCCTGAGCAAGGCGCTGTGCTTCTTTTTGGGCAGCGGTGATCTCCTCAAGGAAGCGGCTGCGCTCCAGTACCAATCCTGCTTGGTTGGTTAACTGGACGACGGCATCAATTTCAGACTCTTGCCATTGGCGTGGCCCGCTGCACTGGTGGGCAATTAATAGTCCCACCAGTTTTTGGCTGACGACTAAGGGAATCACTAGGTTGGCTCGCACCTTGAGGGGAGCAAGTTGTTTGAGATGACACTCTGTTAAACCGGCATTGAGAATGTCGGTTGTGGCTTGTATCCGCCCCTTGGTGTAAGCTTCTACCCAATTTTGCCGGAAACAGGGATCATCAATGACCTGTTCGAGGGCTTGGGGCCAGCCTGCGCCCACTGATTCAGCAACAACTTTGCCCACATAGTTCTCATCAAATTCATAGAAGATCACGCGATCGCACGCCAACAGGTGGCGACCATCATTGACGAGGCAATTGAGAATCTCCTGGCGATCGCTGTGTTGGGTTAAACGCAATACACTATCGCGCAATTGCTCAGCACGCTGAGTAGCGAGTTGAGACTCGCGGAGGAACTTTTCTAATTGTTCTGCCATTTGGTTAATTGTGGAGCTGAGGGTGGCCAATTCATCTTCCCCCTCCACTGGTAGGCGGGTTTGGAGATCCCCTTCGCCAATTTTTGTCACCGCCTTGGTAGCTCGCAGCAGCGGCTGCACTCCCCGATTGCTCAGATAAATCGCGATCGCTGCCGTTAAAATTGTTGTGACCACCACCCCAGACAACAGTGTCCAGCTCAAGTTTTGCAGGGGCCTGAGGGCCTGCTCTTGGTTCCGACCCAGGATAAGGGAGGCAAACGGTTGCGTAACACTAGTGTAGGCAAGAAGTTGAGCTTTCCCATCGGGGCGGCGTTGTTCTGTTAGACTACCGGCTGGGCTATTGTTCCGCGCCTGCGCCAGTTTGGGAAAGACGGCGGCCAAGGGTTTGCCTTGCACCCCTAAGATGGAGGAAGCAAAGATTGTTCCCCGCGGCTCTACAAGATAAAAGTCCTGGTTTTTCTGCTCATAGATATTGAGCACCCTGTGAACACCGCTTCGGGGGACTCGCAATCGCACCACGGCCATTATTTGCTGATTTTGCGGATTGATCAGCGGCGCTGCGGCAAACATCCCTAAGGGGCGCTCCGGCAGTGATAGCGTTGGCTCAACCGTTAGAACCGCTTTGCGCGTTTGGATGGCGAGCTTAAAGTACTCCTGATTTTGGAGAACATTGTTAGCCAGACGGTTACCAGCAGTGGATTGGGCAATCACAGTTCCTTGACCGTCGTTGGCAATGATTGCTGCACTGTCGTAGTCTGGGTAGGCCTTGATCAGTTGATCTAGGATGGCTTGCAGTGGGCGGCGATCGCGGCGCTGAATTTCACTGCCGTAGCGACTAGTCAAAAGAAAGGCCAAGGTGCTTGCGTCCCCCTGTCGCTCGCGAAGATATTGATCAAAAGAGAGGGATGAAGCCATACTTTCCTGTTGCTGGACCCCCAACACCTGACGCATTAACTGTTGACGGGCCACCTCATTTGCGGCTAAACCCACCCCAATCATGGGCACCGTTGCTAGGGCAACGGCACTGGTAATCAGTTTTGGACGTAGCCCCCAAAATTTGCGACGTGGCGGTGTCGGCGGCAGGGGGTTCCCAAGGGATTTACCGTTAGTGGCTGCTTTCTGCTCCTCTAGGGGAGGCAGTTGGTAGTTCAAAACTGAGGGTGGTAAAGGGGGAATGTCAATAGGGGGTTTGGCGGTTGTCATGGTTGGCACATCCTAAAAGTATCGATAGCACCTCTATCCAACATCAACAGCAAGAACACTTGAGCAGGACCTTTCCGCGATCGCCTTCAGTGTACCCTCGGCAATTGCCGCCCCATCGAGGATAAACACTACCTCTCCCGCTAGATGACAGCAGCCTTTGAGGTAAGGAACCAGCGCCGCACTCACCGTACCCACAGGAGACTGAATCGCTTCCTGGGGAAGTCGGACGATTCCCCGTACTTCCTGTAGCGCCAAGCCCAGGTATCCCTTAGGAGTTTGCAGCAGCGCAATCGTCACCAGAGATGTATCTGCCTCTAGGGGCTCTAGGTTGAGCAAGTGGGCCAAATCCAGCACCCACACAATGCGGTTACGAAAGTTGAGTAATCCCATTACCAGGGCCGGCATATTGGGAATTGCCGTGAGTTGCTGCGGTGGGAGCACCAACACCTGCTGAATTTCAGCCATCGCCAGCAGTGCGCTCAATTGCGCCTGTACCACCAAACGCAGGTAGGGCGCTCCTTGGGGGCGATCGCCCTGCCCCTCACCACTGTTGAACCAAGGCCCTCTCCCTAGCATCGTCATACCATCACCGACTTCAGCGCCCGCACCAGATCCTCACGACTAAAGGGCTTTGTCACATAGGCATCAGCCCCCTGCTTCATTGCCCAAAGACGGTCTAGCTCTTGGTTTTTGGACGTACAGACAACAATGGGAAGCTTTTCCGTTTCAGGGTTTTTCTTGAGACTGCGACAGAGTTCAAACCCGCTCATCCCTGGCATCACCACATCCGTAACTACCACATCGGGCTTATATTGAGCTATTTTCTCCAGTGCCTCCTTGGCATCGCTGGCTGCAATCACCCTATAGCCAGATTCCTGAAGAAACGAGGTAATCAGTGCCATTTCCGAAGAAACATCTTCTACTACCAAGACCGTCGTCATTTCCCTTCCCCAATCTCAATGCAAAGAATCAATCAAAGAATCAATCATTGTCAATATACTGCCATCCGCCACCCGTTGCCTGCCCCTAGGTCAAGTATTGAAACACCATTTTCAAGAGTTCTGCCTGGGTAAAGGGCTTAGTCATGTAATCCGTTGCCCCCACAAGACGGGCTTTTGCGCGGTCAATGAGTCCTGTGTTACCTGTAACCATAATTACCGGTACTGATTTAAGGCGTTCATGGTTGCGGATGACTTTACAAAACTTATAACCGTCAATATTGGGCATTCCCACATCCAAAAGAATGAGATCGGGATTAAGGCGCATCACCTCCATCAGGGCTTTTACGGAGTCATTGAGGGCAATTACCTCAAAGGCATCATCGGCTAAAAACCGCTTCATTTCATTGAGGATTGTTGGACTATCATCAATGCAGATAATCCGATAGGTGCGGTTCGCGACCTGGGAGGTAAAAAACCACTCCCTGAGTCGCCACTTTCCTCTACCACTGTGGGTGTTGTTTCCTGCCACAAACTGAGATCAAAGTTGGGCAGTAAGTCAAAGGGATGTTGGGGTTCCCGAACCACCACAGCCCCCTTATCAATTAAGGGCAAGAGGCTGCGCACCAAAGTAATTTCATTTTGATTGAGCAGCACCGCCAAGTGGCGAAAACTAAAGCCCCGCAACAGAGAGCCCAAACGTTGCTGCTGCTCAGGCGCTAAATTCACGTGGGCACTACTAAAAAAGTAGGGACGCTGAAAGGGCGAGACAATCTTGTGGCCAAGGCTTAACCACTGCTGAATTCGCCCCTTACAGGACTCAATGAGGCGATTGGCGTCAAAGCGACTCACAATTGGAACATCAATGTAGGGCACCAATTCGTGGTGACCCCTCTTGAGATAGAGAAAGGACTCCAGGACTTCAAGAATGAGCCCCTCCACCAACTGAGAAAACTGCGCTGGGGTAATGATCTTCTGGGTAAGCAACCAGCGCAAACTCTCATATTCATAAATAGGGGTGGGGGTGTTGGCCTGTTCCCATTGCTGGCGTACTTGGGCCCGCAATTCACGATCCAAGGCGGGGACACTGTGGCTCAGTTGCCGCAAATGTCGTTCAAAGCGATCGCCCGGCTCAATTGTGTGGGTTCCATAGATAATCTCCCCGCGATCAAAGTAAAGAAACCATTTCTGGTCCCCAACGCCGACCTTAAAGCAACCGGTACCCCCTGAGGTGCTCAGCTGCTGCAGCAATTCCTCAGGCTGAAGTGTTTCTGTAGATTCCAATGTTCCCCCGCCACTCAAACCAGAATCTGATGCCATTAGATCGGTCTCCATCAGCCCAAGTCCTGCTGAGCTTCGGCAACAGCCAACGATTACCGGATAGTTAAATTATATTTAACCGCTGCTGGCAAAAAGATGAAAGAAGACTTCAGAAAAGTTAATAACTTTGACAACGGCAAGTAAACGGCCCTGGAAAAAATAAAACCCATAAAAAATCCCCCTCCGCAGGGGAGAGGGGAAAGAGCTGAAGATAAACTCCGCGGCCCTAGAACGTAAAGGTGGTACGAATCACCCCTTGAAGAATTGGCTGGCCGGAAACGACGCCGCCACCGTTAGTATTGTTGGGGTTAATAATGGCCGTGAAGATGGGCGTGATGCTAATGTTGTCGCTGATCGGGAATTTGTAGAAGGCCTCCACATTCACTTGATCGGCATTGTTGATGGGACCACCCACAGGAGCACTGTTAATAAACGGTGCCCCCGCAGCGGCAGCTAAGACCGAGCCCGGTACCAGCAAGTCTTTGTAGCCAATGCCGGCCATAAAGTTGTAGGCCATCATACCTGCTGCTGGTGCGCCCAAAATAGAGAAAGGTAGGGGCGAAACCTGTGGAAAGTAAGTACTGGGAATCCCCGCGACACCGGCACGACCAAAGATGCCCAAACGACCAAGGTTCAGCTCAAAGTTAATGCCTCCCGCTTGGGCCTCAATGCCGTAGGTCTTGGAGTAGGTACCCTGCAGCTTGACGACATAGCTGTTTTTACCACCACCAAACTTATTGGCATACTCGAGCTCCAACGAGGCCTGGAAGGGATCGCCGCCAAAGCCACCCCCTGGACTTGGAGGAGCAATCCCAGCTGCAGCCCGTCCCGCTTCGGCCGCAACATACAATGCCCGCACCGTGAAGGGACCTTCCTTGGGATTCCATTGGATGGCGGCACCGGCGCCTCCTAGGAAGTTCATGGCATAGGGCACAATGAAGGGATTATTCAAGAAAAAGTAGGTACCAAAGTCACTGGCGGGAGAGTTGGCCCAGCTGTTGGTGTCGATAATATCACTGGGATAAAATTGAGGGCCGGCTGTAATTGTGATGTCCTTGGTGGGCTTAAAGCTATAGGCAAGGCGGAATAGGTTGACGCCTGGACCAAAACCCGACCAGTAATACTGACTGGGGCTAAAGTAGGGCAGTGGTACTGTGAAAGGATTGGGTGGGGCACCCAGTGTTGTGGCTATTTGCGAACCCAAACCATAGGTACTAATGGCATCACGGCCAGCATTCCCTGTAGAGAGAGTGGTTTGTAGTAGGTCGGTACCTGTGAAGCTGGTATTTAGGTTCAGCAAAACCCCCGCAATGACCGTGGGGTTTGTTCGGCCGGGAGCAGGCGCCAAATTACCAGCCACAGATGGAAACGGGCTAGAGGGGCGGCCACCATACTGAACGGACATCACTGCCGTTCCTGTGAGTTTTGTGGTTGTCGAAAATTGCTGGGCCTCCAGTTGGGCAGTGCGGGCCTCCAGCTTATCCACACGGCCTCGCAGGGTCGCCAATTCTGCTTTGAACTCGTCCATCAATTTTTGCAGAGTGGCCAAGTCCTCCTTGGTGGCAAAGCGGTCGCTAATCACGTCAAGGCAAGCATTCAAGGCCGCTGCCATTTCATAGCGCGTGGCGGCGCGGTTGCCCCGGAAGGTGCCATCGGGATAACCGGCAATACAACCATACTTTTCCACAAGGGAGGCCAGTGCTTGGTAGGCCCAGTCGGTGGGGCGCACATCCGAAAGTTGGGACACCGAGGTCACCTGCCCCATGGTGTCTTGATTGGCCAGCAATTCATTCACCGTGCTAATGGTGCTGGAGGCATCGGCGACGGTGCTGGGGGTAGGTGGGGCTTCAGCAGCTTGAAGATTTTGGGGTTCAGCAGGAATCGGGTTTTCAAGGGGAGCGGGTTGATTGGCAGTGGCAATGCCGGCCCCGGCAACCACCCCTAATAGACTTAAGCTACCTGCTAACAAGTAGGTCTTTTTCACGAGACTACTCCTCACTCACAACGGATTAGGCTCAGCAGAATCCTTCATGAATTCTGCTACTCCTTAGTACTAGCTTACACAATGCAGCCTGAATGTGTTGCAGGCTAGTTATGCAACGTTTGGTGGATTATAGTTGCTGCCGAGGTCATTTGTCAAATAGGTTGTTGTGATTTTTTTGACATTCTACTAGTTGGCGTATAGTTGGCCTGCTTGGGCGGCATGGTAGGAGCTACGCACCAAAGGTCCCGCTGCCACGTGGGAAAAGCCCAGTTCACGGGCAATGTTAGCCAAATTCTCAAATTCTTGGGGTGTCCAATACTTCACTACGGGTAAATGGTGCAACGAAGGAGGTAGATATTGCCCCAAAGTCAGGCGATCGCAGCCCACCGCCCGCAGATCCTTGAGGGTTTGAATAACTTCTGTTTCGCTTTCTCCCAAGCCGAGCATCAAGCCGGACTTGGTGGGAATCTGAGGATTCAGTTCCTTGACGATGGCCAAGACCCGCAGTGAGCTCTCATAGGTGGCGCCGCGCCGCACAGGACCCTGTAAACGGCGGACGGTCTCTAGGTTGTGGTTGTAGCAGGCGGGCCGAGCCGCCACAATTTGGGCAATACAGTCCCGTTGGGACACCCGGCCCCGGTCCAGGCGAAAGTCGGGGGTGAGTACCTCGATTTCTGCCTGGGGGCAGCGCTGGCGGATGGCGTGCATCGTCGCCACAAACTGACCTGCCCCCTGGTCAGCTAAGTCATCGCGAGCCACGGAGGTCAACACAACGTAGTGCAATCCCAAGGTGGCAACGGCGGCGGCAATTTTGGCCGGCTCCTCCGGATCTACGGCAGCGGGAGCCTGCCCCTTTTGCACCTGACAGAAAGCACAGGCGCGGGTACAAGTGGCACCCAAAAGTAAAAAGTGGCAGTTTTTTGGCTGTAGCACTCACCGCGATTGGGACAGCGCCCCTCTTCACAAATCGTGTGAATTCCGTACTGACGCACTAGGCGCTGAACAGTGGAGATCTCGCTGGCTTTGCCCAGGGGCTTGCGCAGCCACGGCGGCAGGGGTTGGCAGAGCGTCATAGAGTTGGGTTAATCCTAAAAATAGGCAAAAGGCAAGCTAGATACAAAACTTGATTAACTATCGAGTCCATTTATTAAGTAACTGTAAATGATCGCTGGGGGTGCTCCTAGGGGGCGATCGCTTCTATGGCAGGATCAATAGCGACGTTACCGCAGGTATGCCACAGAACCTATGAGTGATCAGCCACGCCCAACGGTCATAATTACGGGTGCATCCTCTGGAGTGGGATTGTATGCTACCAAAGCCTTAGCCAATCGGGGCTGGCACGTTGTTATGGCCTGCCGCAATCTTGAAAAAGCTGAGAAAACGGCCAAGGACATGCAGATTCCACCGGAGGCCTACAGCATTTTGCATTTGGACTTGTCTTCCTTAGCTAGCGTGCGCGGCTTCGTTGAGTCATTTCGGGCATTGAATCGCCCCCTGCGGGCTCTTGTCTGCAATGCTGCCGTCTATTATCCGCTGCTTAAGGAACCCATCTACAGTGTGGATGGCTATGAAATGACGGTAGCCACCAATCACTTGGGGCATTTTCTTTTGATCAATCTCTTGCTAGAAGACTTGAAAAATTCTCCCGAAAGCGATAAGCGCTTGGTGATTCTCGGTACGGTGACGGCCAACCGCAAAGAATTCGGCGGGAAAATTCCCATTCCGGCCCCCCCTGATTTGGGGAACCTCGAGGGCTTTGAAAAGGGCTTTAAGAAACCCATTGCCATGATTAACGGTAAGCCCTTCAAATCGGGCAAGGCCTACAAAGACAGTAAGCTCTGCAATATGCTAACGGCACGGGAACTGCATCGTCGCTTCCACGAGAGCACCGGAATTGTTTTTAGTTCCCTTTACCCGGGTTGTGTGGCCGACACGCCTCTGTTTCGCCACCACTTCCCCCTCTTTCAGAAGCTCTTCCCCCTCTTTCAAAAGTACATTACGGGTGGTTATGTTAGCCAAGAAACAGCGGGGGAGCGGGTAGCAATGGTCGTGGCAGACCCTGACTTTCGTCAGTCGGGGGTGCACTGGAGCTGGGGGAATCGCCAAAAAGAAGGCCGCAAAGCCTTTGTCCAAGAACTCTCGGCAGAGGGCAGCGATGAGCAAAAAGCCCGCCGTCTTTGGGAGTTGAGCGAAAAACTGGTGGGATTGGCCTAAAAGTTAATACCTTCTTCCATTCCACTGGCTGAGCTTGCCGCTATGGTGGAAGTGATCCTTGCCATTGCAGGACGGATGTATGTCACAGCAAGATTTCGGCGTTATTGGCCTCGCCGTCATGGGGGAAAACCTTGCCCTCAATGTGGAGCGCAATGGATTTTCCGTGGCGGTTTATAATCGCACACCCGCCCGCACCGAAGCTTTCATGGCCGAACGAGCCGCAGGCCGTCGCTTCAAGGCTACCTATAGTCTTGAGGAATTGGTTGCCTCCCTGTCGCGGCCGCGCCGCATTTTGGCAATGGTCAAAGCAGGGCAACCTGTGGATGATCTGATCCAGCAGCTCAAGCCCCTCCTTGAACCCGGCGATATCCTCATTGATGGTGGCAACTCCCTCTATACCGATACCGAACGCCGCGTTGCCGAAATGGAGGCGGCGGGACTTTGCTTTTTTGGTATGGGGGTCAGCGGTGGTGAAGAGGGTGCCCTCAATGGCCCAAGTCTCATGCCTGGCGGCAGTCGTGAAGCCTACCAAGCCCTCGAACCCATTCTCACCAAAATTGCAGCGCAAGTGGATGATGGCCCCTGTGTCACTTACATTGGACCAGGGGGGTCGGGTCACTTTGTCAAGATGGTGCACAACGGTATTGAGTATGGCGATATGCAGCTCATTGCCGAGGCCTATGACCTACTAAAAAACCTTCTTGGCCTTAATCACCAGCAACTCCATGAGGTCTTCAAAAGCTGGAATGAAACCCCTGAACTTAACTCATTTTTGATTGAAATTACCAGCCAGATTTTCACCTATATTGACCCAGAAACCCATTTGCCCCTTGTGGATGTGATTGTGGATGCGGCAGGTCAAAAGGGAACTGGTCGCTGGACGGTGGAAAGTGCTCTTGAGATGGGGGTGGCGATTCCAACCATTGCCGCTGCCGTGAATGCTCGCATCATGTCCTCTATCAAGGCCGAACGGATGGCGGCTGCCCAAGTGCTCCCTGGTCCTGCGGCTCACTTTAGCGGCAATGCCGAAGAATTCATTGCCAAAATTCGCGATGCCCTCTACTGCTCGAAGATCTGCTCCTATGCCCAAGGCATGGCCCTGATTGCCAAAGGCTCCCAGGAACTCTTTGATAACCAACTGAACCTGAGTGAGATTGCCCGCATTTGGAAAGGGGGCTGCATTATTCGGGCTGGCTTCCTGAATAAGATTAAGCAGGCCTACGGCGAAAATCCTCAATTGGCCAATTTGCTGCTGGCGCCGGAGTTTCGCCAGACCATCTTGGATAAGCAGGCGGCGTGGCGGGAGGTTTTGGTGGAAGCGACCCGTGCGGGGATTGCTGTACCCGCCTTTGGTGCCTCCCTAGAATACTTCGATAGCTATCGGCGCGATCGCCTGCCCCAAAATCTCACCCAAGCGCAGCGGGACTTCTTTGGTGCCCATACCTACGAGCGAATCGATAAACCGGGAACCTTCCATACGGAGTGGGTACCGATTCGGGAGGCGGGCAAAGCTTCTGTTTGAGAGGCAGGCAGTAGATTGCAGACGTAGTCCCCCAAGTGGACAGTTCTTTAGCCTATCTTAAGAATGAGGCGAGCTATCTGCTTGCTGCCGATTGTCCTGCACTTTGGGGAGACCAAGAAGCCTTGCATCCGTTTCTACGACTCCTACACCACAGCCAGCGCTACCAACGCCAAGTGGGGTTTGCCTCCCTCTCCTCTATCCTGAATAAAATTTTTGATCTGGCTCCCCCCGTTCTGATTGGGATTGCTGTGGATTTAGTGGTGAAGCGGCAGGATTCCCTCTTTGCTCGCTGGGGGCTAGCAAGCTTTGAGCAGCAACTCTTGACCTTAGCGGGTCTATCGTTTGTGATTTGGAGCTTGGAGTCGCTCTTTGAGTATGCCTATGCCCGCAGTTGGCGCAATTTAGCCCAGCAGATCCAACACGACCTGCGCCTTGAGACCTATGCCCATGTCCAAGAAATGGATTTGGCCTTTTTTGAGGAGCGCAGCAGTGGGGTATTGCTCTCGATTCTCAATGATGACATTAACCAACTGGAGCGATTTTTGGATGGCGGTGCCAATGAGGTGTTGCAGGTAACAACCACCGTCTTTGTTATTGGTGGCATTTTCTTTTATTTGGCACCCAATGTCGCAATCTGGGGAATGCTGCCGATGCCCCTGATTCTCTGGGGGTCGGTGATCTTTCAGCGGCGACTGGCACCTCGCTATGCAGAGGTGCGGGAAAAGGCGGGACTCCTCAATGAACGCTTGGCCAACAATATTACGGGCATTCAAACGATCAAGAGCTTTACGGCTGAGCTCTACGAACTGGAGCGCCTGCGCTGGGACAGTGAAGCCTACCAACAGAGTAATCGCCGCGCCATTCGCCTCAGTGCTGCCTACATTCCATTGATCCGCTTTGTGATTCTATTTGGTTTTACGGGAACCTTGGTACTGGGGGGCTTTGCTGCTTTTCAGGGACGCTTGGATGTGGGGGCCTATAGCACGATGGTCTATCTGATTCAACGCTTGCTCTGGCCGCTGACCCGTTTGGGGGAAACACTGGATCAGTATCAACGAGCCATGGCCTCAACGCAGCGGGTGCTGAATTTACTGGAAACGCCGATCGCGATTTGTCCGGGCGATCGCCCCCTTGATCCGCACCATGTCAAAGGGGAGGTACGTTTTGAAGCGGTCGGCTTTGCCTATGCTGGCCGTGCCTCCGTGCTGAAAAATGTGAGCTTACACGTCCCTGCAGGTCAAACGATCGCCATTGTCGGCTCCACGGGATCCGGCAAAAGTACCCTTGTGAAATTGTTACTGCGATTCTATGAAGTCCAAGAGGGGTGCATTCTCCTTGATGGCGTGGATATTCGCGAGTATCGCCTGCGGGATTTGCGCAGAGCCATTGGCTGGGTGAGCCAAGATGTCTTTCTCTTCCACGGCACCGTGTTTGAAAACATTGCCTATGGCAGTCCGGAGGCAACCCGTTCTGAGGTGATCCGGGCAGCAAAACTGGCTGAAGCCCATGACTTCATTGAGCAACTGCCCCAGGGCTATGACACGGTGGTGGGGGAGCGGGGCCAAAAACTCTCCGGTGGTCAGCGGCAACGGCTGGCGATCGCCCGTGCCCTTCTCAAAGATCCGCCGATTCTGGTGCTCGATGAAGCCACATCTGCCGTGGATAACGAAACCGAAGCTGCCATCCAGCGATCGCTAGCCCAGATTACTGCCCATCGCACCACCATTGCCATTGCCCACCGCCTCTCCACCATTCGCCACGCCAACTGCATCTATGTCCTTGAGGGAGGTGAAATTGTGGAGCAGGGGACCCACGAAGCCCTCCTGGCTCAGCAGGGGGTTTATTACAGCCTTTGGCAAGTCCAAGCAGGAATTCTGGAAACTTAGGACTTAAGGTTATAGCGGGCCCGCTCCGCCGCCGTCTTCTCACGATCCAGTTTCAAAATCAGCACCGCCAAGGGGGGCAAACACAGATCAAGGGAATAGCGGCGGTTGTGGTAGGGCCACTCATCCGCCCACTTGCCGCCTAAGTTACCCATATTGCTGCCGCCATACTCGCGGGCATCACTGTTAAACAATTCCCTATAGAAACCATGCTCCGGCACCCCGATACGATAGTGGCTATGGGGCTGTGGTGTAAAGTTACAGACGACAACGACAAAATCTTGGTAGTCCTTGTCCCAGCGGATGAAGGACACAACGCTATGGCGGTTGTCACTACAGTCAATCCACTCAAAGCCCTCCTGTTTGAAATCTTGGGTATAGAGGGCCGGTTGGGAACGGTAGAGGTGATTCAGATCTTGAAAGAAGCGTTTGGTTTGCTGATGGGGCTCGTATTGTAGCAGGTGCCACTCCAGATCGCTCCAGACATTCCACTCGCTCCATTGGGCAAACTCCATCCCCATAAACATGGTTTTCTTGCCGGGGTGGGTGAACATATAGGCAAACAAACAGCGCAGGTTCGCAAATTTCTGCCAGCGATCGCCCGGCATTTTGCCAATAATGTGACTCTTGCCGTGGACCACCTCATCGTGGGAAAGGGCCAGCATGAAGTTCTCGCTGTGGTGGTACCACATACTGAAGGTGACATTGTTGTGATGGAACTGGCGGAACCACGGATCCATGCTGAAGTAGTCAAGCATATCGTGCATCCAACCCATGTTCCACTTCAGGTTAAAGCCCAATCCCCCCATGTAGGTCGGCCAGGAGACCATCGGCCAGGCTGTTGACTCCTCAGCAATCGACAGAATCCCCGGAAAGTAGCTAAAGATCACGTGGTTGACTTGGCGCAGGAAGTTGGCCGCTTCTAAATTCTCCCGTCCACCGTATTCATTGGGTACCCACTCTCCCTCCTTGCGGCCATAGTCGAGATAGAGCATCGAGGCCACGGCATCCACGCGAATACCGTCAATGTGGTACTTGTCAAACCAAAAGAGGGCATTGGCCACCAGAAAATTGCGCACTTCGTGGCGACCATAGTTAAAGACTAGGGTGCCCCATTCCTTGTGTTCGCCCTTGCGGGGATCCGCGTGTTCGTACAGATGGGTGCCATCAAAGAACGCCAGCCCATGGCCGTCCTTGGGAAAGTGCCCCGGTACCCAATCGACAATGACGCCAATGCCGTTTTGGTGGCACTGATCCACGAAATACATAAAGTCGTGGGGACTGCCATAGCGGGATGTGGGGGCATAGTAGCCAGTCACTTGGTAGCCCCAAGAGCCATCGAAGGGATGCTCAGCAACGGGCAAAAGTTCAATGTGGGTGTAGCCCAATTCCTTGACGTAGGGAATAAGTTTGGCCGCCAATTCACGATAGGTGAGAAAGCGTGCCCAGGGCTTGAGTTCTGCCACCTGTACGGGTTCTTGGGGTTGGCCATCGGCCCCAATGGGGGGATCCTCCATGGAGGCATGGAGCCACGATCCGAGGTGCACCTCATAGACAGAAATCGGTTGGGTAAGGGGGTCGGTGTGGCGCCGTTTTTCTAGCCAGTCGTTGTCGCCCCATTGGTAGCTATTGAGGTCGGTGACAATGGAAGCAGTCTTGGGACGCGGTTCTTGGTAGAAGCCGTAGGGATCTGATTTTTCGTAGATGTGGCCCTCTTGGTTCTTAATTTCGTACTTATAGTGCTCGCCGACACCCAACCCGGGGATAAAGAGTTCCCAGATGCCATTGCCCCGTCGTGCCATTTGGTGTTTGCGGCCATCCCAGTGGTTAAAGTTACCAATGACAGAGACATTGCGGGCATTCGGTGCCCAGACGGCGAAATACACCCCCGCGACGCCATCGACTGTGAGCAGGTGTGCCCCTAGTTTTTCATAGATGCGGTGGTGATTACCCTCGGCAAAGAGATGAACATCAAAATCCGTCAGCTTTGGAGAGCGGAAGGCATAGGGGTCATAGATAACCCGCTCGTGGCCATTTTCGCAGATTTTTAGTTGGTAGTTATTGAGTTCTGCTACGGGAATATGGCACTCGAAGAAGTGGGGGTGGTGCACCGACGTCATCGGATATTCTTGCCGCTGCTCGGGACAGAGGACACTCACCCGCTCGGCATTCGGTAAGTAGGCACGTACCGCCCACACGGATTGGCCATTTTCCTGAATCTGATGACATCCCAAAATTTCAAAGGGATCGTGGTGCTGGTTGGAAACAATGCGGTCAATCTGCTCGGGCGAAACGGTCATATTTTTATACTTTCGTAAAATATAGGGACAATACTATAGAAAAGTTAACAATCAGAATGCTCCCCTTGACAAGGGTATGGAGGCTATTTCTCTGGTTTCTCTGGATCGGCTGCGTGGGCTAAGAGTCCTTTGAGTAGCTCCCGCAATAGGCTCGGTCCTTGGTAAATCCAACCGGTGTAGAGTTGCACTAGTGTTGCACCGGCCGCCAGTTTTTCAATGACATCCTCGGGCGTGAAAATCCCCCCTACCCCAATGATCGGCAGAGTGCCTTGGGTCTGCTTGTGGATAAAGCGAATCACGGCGGTAGCGCGATCGCGCAAAGGGGCGCCACTGAGACCGCCGGCCTCCGCCGCGGGCGATCGCCCCGTCTGAGGAATAGTCTGGCTTTTCAGCCCCTCCCGTGCCACGGTGGTATTGGTGGCTACAATCCCGGCAAGTTCATAGGCCTGCAGGAGATCAAGAATGGCAGCAATCTGTTCCCAACTCAAATCGGGGGCAATTTTCAGCAGCAGGGGCTTGCGGGGGTGATTGGCGGTTTGGAGCGTTTCCAAAATGGGTTCCAGTTGTTCCTTGGCTTGCAGGTCCCGCAGTCCCGGTGTGTTGGGCGAACTCACATTAATCACGAAATAATCCCCCAGGGGATGGAGGCGGCGAAAACTGGCTAAGTAATCCTCTTTGGCGGCCTCCAAAGGGGTAATTTTTGATTTGCCTAGGTTAATGCCGATGGGAATATTGGGTGGGGGCGATCGCTCTAAGGAGGCAGCCATCGCCTCTGCCCCAGCATTATTAAACCCCATGCGATTGATGACAGCGCGATCGGCCCCTAGGCGAAAGAGGCGCGGCCGAGGATTGCCCGGCTGCGGATGCCACGTAACGGTGCCCAATTCAGCAAAGCCAAAGCCAAAGGCCGACCAGACACTGCGGGCAACCCCATTCTTATCAAACCCCGCTGCCAAACCGATGGGGTTCGGAAAGCGCAACCCCCACACCTGCCGCTCTAGGCGGGGGTCTGAAAGGGCATACCGTTGCTGGAGTTGTTGCCGTAGCCAAGTGCCTAGGGAACGATCTTGATTGAGCCACCCACAGAGAGAGATAAACTGCTGATGCAAAAATTCTGGATCCGCCTGCAACCCAGAAAAAAGCAGTGGCCGCAGCAGGTGCCGATAGGGATCAATGGCCATCTAAACTGCCACTGCCTCACCTAAAAGGGCAAACTGGCAACACGGTCACCCTAGTCCAGATAGCCCATGAGGACAGGGGAATCATCAATGATATTGGAGGCAATGGGACGCTCTCCAGCGGAATAGTAGGTTTCAGCAATGTGTAGGCCACTGGTGGTAATCGGACGAATGCCCATCCAATTCACTGTCTCAACAATTTCAAAGTCATCCGCCGCCACTGGCCGCACCCCCATGATGTTGAGGGTTTCAACCACCCGGAAATTGGTTGCCACAATGGGGCGAATACCAGCGGAGTTGATGCTGTCGTAGATTTGCAGGCCACTGCTGAGCACAGGCCGCTCACCGGCATCTTTGATCATGTGCACCACTTGCACCGGACTGGCCTCAATGGGGCGTAGGCCGGCACTATTAAAGGTTTGCCACACCACAATGTCACTGGCTTGGGTGGTGCCGGCGGGGGCAAGCGCCGTTTTTTCGGCGAGGGAGACCATTTGACCGCTATTTTCCTTGGTGGGCGGATTGCTGCGACGGGCGGGACGACCAGCTTTGGCTGTGGGTTCTTCGGGGGGTGGGGTTTGGGGGGGTTCAGTCATGGCGATCGCTCCTAATGCAACAGTTCAATCCTACAGGTGAATTCCTATGCAAGTATTCTATATCTTTAGTTTTTGATCATAGCAGCCAAAGCAGGGGCCAGCGGTTTGAAAAATCGCTTTTGGTGAAGGAACGGTTGGCTCTTCAAGCGTGCAGCAGAGGAATCATATCGGTGGGTGCCCCTTGGCCAATCACTTTGCCGCGATCGAGAACAATGGCACCATCCGCTTGCGCTAGTTCATCGAGGCGATGGGTGACCCACAGCGCCGTCATCCCTTGAGTGTTGACCAGTTGGCGCACATAGCCCAAGAGTTCCCGCTGGCTATCGGGGTCAAGGAGTGCCGTGGGTTCATCGAGCAACAGCACCCGGCAATGGCGAGCAATCGCCCCGGCAATAGCTACCCGCTGTTTTTGGCCACCACTGAGGGCATAGATGGGACGGCGTTCTAACCCCTGTAAATTTACCGCTTGCAGAGCAGCACTGACGCGCTCACGCACCTGCCAATAGTTCAGAGCTTCACCATTGAGACTAAAGGCAATATCGGCACCCACACTCGGCATCACCAGTTGGTGATCGGGGTTCTGGAAGACAAAGCCAAGGGGCTGCTCTACATAGACTTCACCCCTTTGGGGCTGCAAAAGTCCCCCCAAAATACGCACCAGTGTTGACTTACCACTACCATTGCGGCCTAGGAGCATCCACAGTTGCCCCCGCGGGATTTCTAACGATACCTGATCCAGCACTAAAACCTCTGGCGACCAGCCAAAGGAGACCTCTTTGAGATGAATTGCTGTGGAGATTGCCGCCATGGGTTTTTGGACAATACTCATGGTTTTCGGTAGGGTGATGATGATCCCCAATTGGGTTGTTGGGCACCAAGTAAGGGAGCGGCTATGCAAGAGGAATTATACATTGTCCTCATCAGCATTCATGGTTTGATTCGGGGCGATCGCCTTGAACTGGGGCGAGATGCCGATACGGGAGGACAAACGCGCTATGTGGTCGAACTGGCAAAAACCCTTGCAGCCCATCCCCGTGTTGCACAAGTGGATTTGGTCACTCGTCTAATTCCCGATGCCAAGGTCAGTCCCGACTATGCCCAGCCCATTGAGCGAATTAGCGATCGCGCCCGCATTGTCCGTCTGGCCTGTGGTCCGCGCCGCTATTTGCGCAAAGAAGTGCTTTGGCCCTATCTAGATGTCTTTGCCGATGAACTGTTGCGCCATCTCCGCCAAAGTGGGCGCATGCCCGATGTCATCCACAGTCACTATGCCGATGCGGGTTATGTGGGCTGCCGTGTGGCTGGCTGGTTGGGGGTTCCCCTTGTGCACACTGGGCATTCCCTCGGACGGGTCAAGCAACAGCGACTCCTGGCCCAGGGCGGTAAACCCGATGCCCTTGAAGAGCAGTTTCACTTTACGACGCGCATCGAAGCCGAAGAACAAACCCTTGCCAGTGCCGCACTCATTATTGCCAGTACCCACCAGGAAGTCGAAGAGCAGTATCGCTTCTACGATCAATACGACCCGGCACGGATGGCCGTGATTCCACCGGGGGTAGATACCAGCCGCTTCTATCCAGCCCCGGTTCCAGCCGATTTACCGTTTCGCAAGGAATTGCGTCGCTTTTTGCTGGAGCCGGAAAAGCCCTTTATCTTTTGCCTCTCTCGACCAGTACCACGTAAGAATGTGGCTGCCCTGCTCAAGGTCTATGGCAGCGATCCCTTTTTGCAGGAGCGAGCAAATCTCGTTTTAGTTCTCGGCAATCGCACCGATATTAGCAAGATGGAGGCCAGCCCTCGCCAAGTATTGACGGAAGTCTTTTTGCTGGTGGATCGCTATGATCTCTATGGCAAAGTCGCCTATCCGAAAACCCACACGAGTGATGAAGTCCCCGATCTGTACCGTTTAGCCGCGCAGCAACGGGGGGTTTTTATCAATCCTGCGCTGACGGAACCCTTTGGCCTGACCCTCATTGAAGCGGCTGCCTGTGGATTGCCGATTTTGGCCACAGCGGATGGCGGGCCGCAGGAGATTATCCGCCACTGTCGCAATGGCTTGCTCTTTGATGCCCTTGATCTAGAAGCAATTCGCAGCGCTCTGCATCAAGCCTTTCAAAGCGATAGTCAGTGGCAGACTTGGGCAGACAATGGCCTGAAGGGGGTACAGGCCCACTACTCTTGGCGCAGTCATGTGGAGACGTATTTGCAGGCCCTTGATCAACTGGCGGCAAAATCGGTGTTGCCCGTGTTGAGTGTGCAACGGCAACCGCTTCAGTGCCAGACTCATCAACTGCCAACCACCCTGACACGGAACCGCCTGCTCACCCTCGAACGCCTGTTGATTAGTGATATTGACAATACCTTGATTGGCGATCGCGCGGCCCTTGAGCGACTATTAACCCTTCTCCAACGCCGTCCCGAAATGGGTTTTGGGGTGGCAACGGGGCGTCACCTAGAAATTACCCTAGAGGTGCTCCATGAATGGGGGGTGCCCATCCCCGATGTTTTAATTACATCCGTGGGCAGTGAAATTTACTATGGCCCGCACCTGGTTCCCGACACCAGTTGGCAGCAGCACATTAGCTATCGCTGGGAACCGCAGCGGGTCAGAGACACCCTCGCCGCTGTGGCCGGCCTAAGGCTGCAACCCCCTGAGAATCAACGCTCCCACAAAATTAGCTACAACGTTGACACCACTGTTCTCCCCAGCATTACACCAGTGCTGCGGCTGCTGCGGCAGCAGAAACTCCATTGTCGGCCGATTTTCTCCCACAATCAGTTCTTGGATATTTTGCCCCTACGTGCTTCCAAAGGCGATGCTCTGCGCTATCTGGCCCTGAAGTGGGGCTATCCGCTGCAAAAACTGTTGGTGGCTGGCGATTCTGGCAATGACGAGCAAATGCTGACGGGGAATACCCTTGCTGTTGTTGTGGGCAATCACAGTCCGGAATTGGAAAAGCTGCGCGATCGCCCCCACATTTACTTTGCCAAGGGTCACTATGCCCAAGGGATTCTGGAAGCCATTGAGCACTACGGCTTCTAAGCAGCCATCCAGTCAGATTCCCCAGGGGGATAGTCGGCAGAGGGGCCCTAGAGGTAACTCAACACTTGGCTAACCACTTCTGGGCTCACGGAAATACTGTCAAGGCCCAAGTCAATTAACCACGGCAGCCAATGGGGATAGCGGGCGGGGGCTTCACCACAAAGACTGCAGCCTAAATGATGCACTTTGGCGCCTTGAATCAGTTGGGCGATCGCCCCCCTAACGGCAGGATGGTCTTCATTTAATTCGGGTAGGGCCGTTTCGCGATCAATGCCCAAGAGCAGTTGGGTGAGATCATTGGTGCCAATTGTAATTCCCGCAACGCCAAGATGGGCTAGATCAGCCAGCAAAAATAGAATAGCCGGCACCTCCGCCATCACCCACAATTCCACACCCGCATTGAGTGTAAGACCATGCTCCGCAAGTGCTTTTTGACAGTAGACCACTTCACCGACACTGCGGACAAAGGGCAGAACAATGCGTAAAGGGCAGGTTTCTAAACGGTGGGCGATCGCCAGCGCCGACAGCTCCAAGTGAAATAGTTCCGGACAATGGGAATAGCGACTCACGCCCCGCAGCCCCCAATCTGTTTCCGGTTCAAAGCGATGTCCCCCCAACAGTTGCCGATAATCTGCTGGCCGTAAATCCAACGTGCGATAAAAGAGGGGACGGGGGGCGATCGCCCGCATAAATTCACCCAGGTGCTGCACCCAGCGATCGCGCAACTGCTCAGCTTCCCCTTGCTCCAACCAATGACAGGGATGGCGATGCTCCAAAAAAGCCAGTAACATCAGCTCTGAGCGCAACAGGCCAATGCCATCGCAGGGAAGCGATCGCAATAGTCGTAGGGCACTGACTTGACTCACATTGACCATGACCTGCAAGGGCAATTGCTTCACCGCCGGGGGTGAGGGCGTTTGCGGAAGGGGGGTAGCCACCACCGGCAATGGCTCTGGGGGCAGTTGATAGATAGCTCCCCGGTGACCATCAAGAAACAGTGTCATTCCCGAACGAATCTGCTGTGTGGCATTGGCCACATCCACCACCGCTGGCCGTCCCAATTCCCGTGCCAGAATTGCCCCATGGCTCGTTAGCCCTCCCTGCTCACAAATCACACCAACGGCAGCATTCACGAGGGGCAACCAGTGGGGAGGAATACTTTTGGTCACCAAAATCCGTCCAGCCACAGCAGCCGGGGCACAGGGGTCGGTGACCACAATGGCAGGGGCGATCGCCTGCCCTCCAGCAGCGGGAATTCCTTGCGCGAGTAGAGTATGCTCCACCGCCTGCGGCAAGGGGGCAACCGGCAGAGGCTCCGGCAAACACTGTCCCCACCAAACCTGTGTCTGGCTGCGATGCCAAAGCCAGAGATGGGACGCTGCCCCGCGACAGGCCTGCTGCAAGTGGTGCTCCTCTGCGGGCGTCAGCTCAATTCCCCTTGGGGACAGGGGAATGCCTTGATGGGGTAGAGCCACACCGCTGGCGATCGCCTTCAACGTTGGCTCCCTCCCTATCCACCAACCTGAAGCAACAATGGCACTTAGGGGGTAAAGCAAGATCACCCCCTTGAGCTGACAAAAATCCCATCCCTGCTGCCAATAGGTATAGAGATTCTTGGCTTGAACAAGGGCAGCAAAGGCAGCTTCGATCGCCTGATGACACAGGGGCAAACTGGGACGGTTTAAGACTGTGCCACGACCTAGCCCCCAAGGTAAGTCCACAGCACCCTGCCAAAGATAGGTGGTGAGAACCAGATGGGAGTCTCCCCCCTGTTGTTGCCAAAAGTGATGACACTCAGCAAAAATTGTTTCTAACTCTCCCACATCCAAGGGCGGTAATTGATCGGTCATCTCCAGAGCCAGTGCCTTGAAATCCGCCGCAGTGGGAGGTCGCTCCTGCCAGCGATCGCAGGCTGCTTGCCACAGGGGAATGGCGCCAGCGCGCAACTGTTGCCAGACACTAGTAGAAATCAACCACACAGGATGAGGCGGTGGCAAGACTTGTTGCGTCTTTTGCAGGGCAACCAACGTTGGGGAAAGGGCTTCCGCTGGGTACTGCTGTAGGGGTTCCAGAAGGAGTGATGTCACAAACGCATTTCCTTAATCGTCTCCTGAATCGTCCTTGGGGGGCTGGGAGCCGACGATCCTACCTAGGGAGAACTGACTTCCGTTGGCTGACGGCGGCGAATGTTGAGGACATCAGTGATTTTTCTAATTTGCGCCAAGATACGATCCAACTGCTTCGCATTCACAATATCAATACACAAATCAATAGTTGCCGTGCCCGTCGGATGCGTGTGGACATTGGCCCGCCGTACATTAATTTGATGATCGGTTAAACGGGTCAAAATATCCTTAAGAATACCGACGCGATCAATTACCTCAATTTGCACATCCACAGGGTAGGTTTGGGGACGGTGTGGATTGACTTTGGTATTCCAACTCACTGGAATCAGGCGATCGCTCGACACCGCCTCTAGGCTGCTACAGCCCTGCCGATGAATGGAAATACCCCGACTGCCCAGCGTCACCACGCCAATAATCGGCTCATCGGGCACAGGACAACAACAGCCAGCAATGTGATAAACCAAGCCCTCCACCCCTAGAATCGGGGAATCAGTGGGTTTGGTGGTCGCTGGTACACGGTTAACAGGGGCAGATTCCGAAGGCAGTTCCGGTGGGGTTGTCTCTGGACGTGCCAGGGTAATTGCCCGCAGCCGATTCACCACCAGATTCAGCGTGATTTCACCATAGCCCAGGGCCGCCACTAGGTCATCCACACTTTGGTAGTTGCTGCGCTCTGCCACCTGCTGCATTTGCGGTGACTTCAGGAGTGCTTCCAAACCGGCTTTGCCCAGTTCTTTCTCTAGTAACTCCCGTCCCCGTTGCAGGTTTTCATCGCGGCGCGATCGCTTGTACCACTGCCGAATACGATTGCGTGCCGTTGTTGTTTTAACAAAGTTCAACCAATCCAAACTGGGGTGAGCTGTTTTTTGAGTGAGAATTTCCACAATGTCGCCATTGCGCAGGGGGGTATCTAGGGGCACCATCCGACCATTCACCCGTGCCCCAGCACAGTGATTGCCGATATCGGTGTGAATACGGTAGGCAAAGTCAAGGGGCGTTGCCCCCTGTTGCAGGGCAAGGACATCCCCTTGGGGTGTAAAAACATAGACCTCCTTATCAAAGAGATCATCGCGAATGCTGTCAAGATACTCCTGCGCATCCTTGAGGTCATTTTGCCAATCCAGCAGTTGGCGTAGCCACGTAAATTTTTGATCTTGGACACTCCACTGCTGCGGCAAGGACTGACCTGTTTCTTTGTACTTCCAGTGGGCAGCAATTCCATACTCAGAGACATGGTGCATCGCCAAGGTGCGAATTTGCACCTCCAAGGGGCGCCCCCCGAGACCCATAACGACGGTGTGCAGCGATTGATACTGGTTGGGTTTGGGCAAGCTAATGTAGTCCTTGAACCGCCCCGGCACCGAAAGAAAACAGTCATGGACAACCGCAAGGGCACGATAGCACTCATCCTTTGTGGCTACAAGGATGCGAATGCCCGCTATATCATAGATTTCATGGAATTCTTTGTGCTGCCGCATCATTTTTTGGTAGATGCTGTAGAGGTGCTTGGGACGGCCGCTAATTTCTAGGTAGCCAAAGCCCATCCCCGATAACCGCTCTTGAAGAATTTGAATGGCCTGCTGCAGTTGTGCCTCGCGATTGGCGCGCTTTTCGGCCACCAATTCTTGAATGCGGCGGTAGGCCTCTGGCTCCAGGTACTTAAAGGCCAAATCCTCGAGCTCCCACTTGATCCGCCAGATCCCCAGGCGGTTGGCCAGGGGAGCAAAGACATCACGGGTTTCTTGGGCAATGGCATGGCGGCGATCTTCCGGCAGATACTCAAGGGTGCGCATATTATGCAGGCGATCGGCTAGCTTGACGACGATGACACGAATATCCTGCGCCATCGCCAAAAACATTCGCCGGAAACTTTCCGCTTGCCGCTCCGTTTTACTGGAGAAGTTAAATTTCGAGAGCTTGGTGACCCCTTCCACCAGTCGCCGCACCTCAGCACCAAAATTTGCTTCTAGCTCCTCTGCTGTAACAGCGGTATCCTCAATCACATCGTGGAGCAACCCCGCCGCCAAGAGGGCTGGCCCACCCCCTAAATCCCGCAAAATACTCGCCACTGCCACAGGATGGGCAATGTAGGGTTCCCCTGAAGCCCGCCGCTGTCCTTGGTGCAAGTCATAGGCAAATTGAAACGCTCGACAGACCAAATCATCCCCATTCTCAGGATTTGGATTTTGCAGGCACGTCGCTAACCAATCGGGTAATTCAATATCAGTCGGCAAGCTAGGTGCAAAAGCGTTCATGGCGGCAGGCGATCGGGAAAGCAGCACAATCAATTCGAGTACGTATATTTTACTTTAATTTCATCCCCAGCGCGGGGATGAACTAGAGCGCCAACGCTTCTTGCCCCCCTAATTTTTGGGGTTACGGGTTGATAAATTTCTTATCTCCCCTAACATGGCAACTAAGCACGTGAATCCCTCAGAGAAACAAGAGCAAAACAAGAACTATGGGAACCCCACTGACGCCAATGACTCGGCATTACATCCTGCGTTTGCTCAATCAAGGCAGCGATCCATTGGCGTGGCTAGAGCAGAATTTGGAAAAAGCAGCGCAGCATCGGGAGCAGGATATTCTTGCTCGCCTCGAATCTTTAGCTCCTGCAGAATTGGCAGCAGTGGAAATGATTGTGCGCCTGCACCGCTCCCTCAGTGGCACTGCCGCGGAGAATTTGGATGCCTCTGTGCAGCGAAAAAGCCTAGAACAAAAACTATTCCATATCTTGGGGGTGACGCCACCAACAGAGGTTGCGCCCTCTGAGATGATCGCCGCTTCTGCTGCTCAGGCTCCGCTGCAACTGGCTCAGGTGCTGGAGCACTTGAATCGCGTTAGCAAAGTAGCTCAAAAGTATCTAGGCAGTAGAATTGTTGCCAATTACTGGCGAGCCTCGCGCCCTCCTAGTAGCTGGTGTGCTGATTTCCTTGTCAGCGATGACGGTTCCATTACCTACCAGGGTGCTCTACCGCCTCAGCAGGTTTTGGTCAACTCAAGCCAACAGCAGCAGTTGGAAATGTGGTTAGTGAGTTTTGTCGATCAATGTTGCCGCATTCTCCCCCTCTTTAAACATAATCTGCAAAAAGCAAGGCTCTCGGATTCTTCCTTCCGATCTGAATCAGGGACTACTGCTGTTTCAGATAAGCGCTAGCCCCCAGTGTTTGCAGTTTTTCATTCTTGGCGCTCACAGTGGCTGCTAATTCTTGACGATAGGCAAGCACTTGCTCCAGCAACGTTGGATCATGACTGGCCAACAGTTGGACCGCCAATAGGCCTGCATTTTGGGCATTGCCAATGGCAACTGTTGCAACGGGAATCCCGGCCGGCATCTGCACAATTGAGTAGAGAGAGTCCACCCCCTGCAAATGGCGGCTCGGCACGGGTACGCCAATCACGGGCAGGGGGGTTAGGGAGGCTATCATGCCCGGTAAGTGAGCAGCGCCCCCGGCACCGGCAATAATGACTTTTAGACCTCGCTGATGGGCATTTTGAGCAAATTCCACCATGGCAAGAGGAGTGCGGTGGGCTGAGAGGATAGCGACTTCATGGGGAATGCCAAAGCGCTCACAAATGGCGATCGCCCCCTGCATGGTCGGCAAATCGGAATCACTGCCCATGACAATGGCAACCAGCGGTGTCTCTGCCATTCCTCCTGCTTACCCCCTCAACAAACGGTGCAACCTCATCCTACAGCCCTTTTCTGCGGAGCGAGATATGATTTCCCTATGGTGAGTGCTGCTGCGATTAAGGAATTTGCCCATCAGTTGGGGTTCCATCGGGTGGGGATTGTGGATTTGCGCACCTATACGGATGACCATCCTTCTGGAGTAGCTGCCCTCCAGCGCTGGTTAGCCCAAGGATTTCAAGCGGACATGGAATGGATGGCCAATCCGCGCCGACAGGAGATTCAAGCTGTCCTGCCGGGAGCGCGATCGATCATTGCCGTTGCCCTGAATTACTATCAGCCGCATCCCCAGCCCCCTCCTAAGGTGAAAATTGCCCGCTATGCCTGGGGGCGAGATTACCATCGGGTCTTGGGAAAACGCTTGCGAGCACTGGCGCAATGGCTTCAGTCCCAGGTACCTGAGATGAACTACCGTTGGTATGTGGATACCGGTCCTGTGCAGGACAAAGTTTGGGCAGAACAAGCAGGAATCGGTTGGATCGGCAAGCACAGCAATCTGATTTCACGGCAGTATGGCTCGTGGATTCTCTTGGGGGAATTAATTACCACCTTGGCGTTAACGGGCGATCGCCCCCACACGAATCACTGCGGCACCTGTACCCGCTGCTTGGCCGCCTGTCCCACCGGTGCCATCGTCGAACCCTATGTGGTGGATGCCAACCGCTGCATTGCCTACCACACGATTGAAAACCGTGCCCCCGAACTCCCCGCCGCAATTGCTGCTCACTTAGAAGGCTGGGTTGCCGGCTGTGACATTTGCCAAGAGGTGTGCCCGTGGAATCAACGCTTTGCCCAACCGACGGATGTGTCTGACTTTGGGGCGCGATCGCCCCTCCTCAACACTACAGCCGAAGAACTCGCTACCCTCAGCGAGCAAACGTGGGACGAGCTGACCCGCGGTTCGGCGCTGCGGCGAATCAAACCGGAACAATGGCGGCGCAATGCCCAAGCGGTGCTCTCTACTCGCTAGTATGATGATATCAATTAAGTGATTCAATCCTGAGGCTCACCAATGGTTCGACGACGCTCTACCCCTTGGATCTATCGTTGGTCGCGGTGGCTGATTGGTGGGGTTGCGCTTGCGGGTATGGCGGTAACGGCCTATCTGACGCTCGTTAAATTGACCGATCAGGAAGTAGCGTGCCCGACCTCCGGCTGTGATATTGTCCTCAACAGTCCGTGGGCAACTGTATTTGGTATTCCCCTGTCCCTCCTTGGTTTTGTGGCCTACACAGGAATGCTGTCTCTGGCAGCATTGCCACTGCTGTTGAAGGAGCCCCAGCAGAAAGAACTGCGCCGTCAAGTTGAAAGCACCACTTGGCTTTTGCTCTTTCTGGGGGCCATGGCTATGGCCAGCTTCAGTGGTTACCTCATGTACATTCTGGTCACCGAAATTAAAGCCAGTTGTCTCTATTGCATTGCCTCGGCCGTCTTTAGCGTCACCTTGCTCCTCTTGACAATTGTCGGTCATGAGTGGCGCGATCGCGGCCAACTCTTTTTTAACGGCGTGATTGTTGCGGTTATTACGCTCGTGGCTGTTTTTGGCATCTATAATGCGCGCATGGCTAACACCGACGGCCCCGGCATTCCCGTTGTCAATACTTCAGGTCCTGCAGAAATGGCCTTAGCGCGCCACTTAACCCAGGTGGGGGCGGTTATGTATGGCGCCTATTGGTGTAGCCACTGCCACGATCAAAAGGAACTCTTTGGCAAGCAGGCGGTACGCGAACTCAACTATGTGGAATGTGACCCCAATGGTGCCAATCCCCAAGTGGAACGCTGCCGCGCCAAGGGCATTCAGGGCTATCCCACATGGGAAATTCATGATCAGCTTTATTCCGGCACGCGATCGCTAAGTGAACTGAGCCGGCTCAGTAACTACAAGGGTCCAATGAACTTTAAGAACGAATAGGGACAGCAGATCTCGGTGATAGAATAAAGCCAACCAAGCACTATGCCGGTTTTCTATGCTCTCTACCGAGACTGTTGCCGAACCACCAGAGGCCTCTCGTATCCCCCTAACTACCCTTGCCAACATATTGGTAATTGAAGACGAAGACCTAATTCGCGAGACCCTTGTGCTTGCTTTGGAGGAGGAGGGATACCATACCCTTGTGGCCAGCGATGGCTATGAAGCCCTCAGCCTGATGAATAACTATCTCTTGACGGACAGCTTCCCTAAAGATGCAGAGATACATCTCATCATTCTAGATGTGATGCTGCCAGGTATTAATGGACTCGATCTATGCCGAATCATTCGCGGGGAAGGGTGCACCGTCCCCATCCTCATGATCAGTGCCAAAGGCAGTGAAATTGATCGGGTGGTCGGCCTGGAAATTGGTGCCGATGACTACTTGGCTAAGCCCTTTGGCATGCGGGAGATGCTGGCCCGCTGCCGTGCCCTCTTGCGGCGGACACAAATTCAACCGTCCACGGCGCTAACGGTGCTCCGCTTTCGTGATCTTTGTCTCTATCCCCAAGAATGCCGCGTAACCCTGCGGGGCAAGGAGATCAATCTCTCCCCCAAAGAATACAAACTGCTCGAGCTGTTTATGCGCCACCCCCGCCGCGTTTGGCCACGGGAGCAATTGCTAGATCAAGTGTGGGGGCCTGACTTTATCGGCGACAGCAAGACGGTTGATGTCCACATCCGCTGGCTGCGGGAGAAAATTGAAACCGATCCCAGTCATCCCCAGTACATTCTTACGGTGCGGGGTTTTGGCTATCGCTTTGGTTGAGGGTCAGTAAAACAATCGCCATCAACGCTGCCGGTAAAAGGACTAGCAAGGCAATCACACCGAAACTTGGCGGCAAGGGATAGAGGGGTGCGGCAAATTTAATCCCTAGGGAAATAAGGAGCGACACCAGCCACACCACGGCTAACCACATCAGTTCTGACCGCCAAGGTACCATGTTATTTCTCCATCCCTAGGGCCGTTTCAAGGGCAGTGGCCATGATGGCAGTGGGGGCGGGTTGGCCAATCCAGTACTCCAAGGCTGCCGCTCCTTGATGGAGAAGCATGGCAAGGCCGTCGAAGGTTTGCAGTCCCCGTGCCATCGCCAATTGCAAAAGCAGGGTGGGGCGAGGCTTGTAGATGAGGTCATAGACAATGGCGGTGGCGGGTAGTTTTGCCAAGTCTTCGGCTGCTAGGGGGGTGGCGCCAGGATGGGGGGCCATACCAATGGGAGTGGTATTGACCACCAGGCTGATTTTCGCCAAACAAGTGGCTCGCTCTGACCAAGGCATAGGATGGAGGGGAATCTGTGGCCAACTGGCCACAAAGGCCTCTAGCCGTTCCCTTTGGCGACCACTGATATAGATCTGCCGACAGCCCAAGTCATAACAGGCAGTGACTACGGCTCGCGCCGCCCCCCCATAGCCCAAGACTAAAACAGCCATTTCCGACCAGAGGCAGGATTGTTGCCGCAGGGGTGCCAAGAAGCCATGCACATCGGTATTCGTGCCCACCCATCCTTTTTCACTGCGATAGACGGTGTTGACTGCCCCGACCTGCTGCGCGAGGTCGCTCACATCTGCTAAATGGGGAAGGATGGTTTCTTTGTGGGGAATGGTGACATTAAAGCCAACGACGTTCAGGGCCCCTAGGCCGGCGATCGCCACCCCGAGCTGCTGTGGCTTGACCCAAAAGGGCACATAGACATAATTCAACCCCAAATACTCGAGTGCGGCATTGTGCATTGCCGGTGAAAGGGTGTGTTCAATCGGGTCACCAATGACTCCCAGAAGCTGGGTTTGGCCAGAGATCTTCGGCATCCGCCCCTAGACCGCCTCGTGATCTTTTTCGCTGGTACGAATGCGAATGACCTGCTCTACGGGGGTGACGAAAATCTTACCGTCGCCAATTTCGCCGGTGCGGGCGGCTTCAATAATTTTGGCCACGACCATATCCACTTGATCGTCTTCGACAACAATCTCAATTTTTAACTTTTGTAAAAATTCCACCGTGTATTCTGAACCACGGTACCGTTCCGTTTGCCCCTTTTGCCGCCCAAAGCCGCGTACTTCGGAGACGGTCATGCCGACAATACCCGCATTGACAAGGGCGATCTTGACTTCATCCAGTTTGAAGGGACGAATAATGGCTTCTACCTTTTTCAATGTCAAACTCCTTCCTGATGGCAATGGGCTAATCTTTATTTAGCATTGGCAAAAGAGTATAGCGTGTAGCAATAACTACATTATCTCCAATCATCGGGCGATCGCCCAAGGGGAAGGTCTCGCCCTAGCTCTAGAAAATAAGCTCTAATAGGGAAGGTGATTGAGAGGGGATCAAGCATGGGGTGGCAGCGACCCGATGGCCGTCAACCACAGGAATTGCGATCGCACCAGTTTCAGCGGCACTTTACCCAATTTGCCTTAGGATCGGTGCTTGCCCAAGCGGGGCAAACGCAAGTGCTGTGCACCGTCAGTTTCAAGGAAGGTGTGCCCAAGTTTTTAGAAGGCACAGGCCAAGGCTGGCTCACCGCAGAATACCGCATGTTACCAAGTGCAACGCGGCCACGGCAAGAGCGAGAATTCCTCAAGCTCTCTGGGCGCACCCAAGAAATCCAACGCCTGATCGGTCGTAGCTTACGCTCAGCCTTGAACCTATCCCTATTGGGGGAGTGCACGCTAATTGTGGATGCCGATGTGCTGCAAGCCGACGCCGGCACGCGATCGCTGGCGATTACGGGTGGCTACATTGCCCTTGTGGATGCCCTTAGTGCCCTTCTTCAGCAAGGGGTACTCAGCGAATCTCCCCTGCGTCATCAAGTAGCGGCAGTCTCCGTGGGTCTGATTGATGGTGAACCCTATCTGGATTTGAGCTACGCTGAGGATGTGGCGGCCAGTGTGGACTTCAATGTGGTGATGACGGCCAGTGGTCAATTCATTGAGGTTCAAGGCACAGCGGAGATGGGTTCCTTCGACCGGGCAACCCTCGATCGCCTTCTTGATGTCGCCAGCCAAGGTATTCAACAACTCATTGAGATTCAACAGCGCGTCTTAGCCACAAGCTATGAGTGAGCAGGCCATTTACCTCGGACACATCGTCAAGTCCAACGCCCACTGCGATTATGTAGCGCAACTGGTGGATCGATTGGATGTTCCCCACCCCCCGCCCCAGAAGACTATGGCTTTGGTCGTTTTGTCAAGCTTGAGGATGAGCAGCGCCACTGGGCGGTCGGGGTCATTTACAACTCTCAACTGTTGAATCCCCAGTTGCATCAGATCAGCCCTCGCCTCACCAGCAGTGCCGACACCTTGCTCAGTCCCGATTTAGTCAGTGAAACCCGCACACTCCTCTGGATTGCCCTGATTGGTCATTTGGTTACTGGGGCGGGTGGAAGAACCTACGGCCAGCAGGGGATGCCCACTCTTGTGGTGCCCGTAAATACACCTGTGTGGCAATTGACTACTGCCGAGGTGCTGGCCTTTCATCGCAATGCCCAAGGTCAAGCGCAGTTTCGCTACTATGCCCATTTGTTACGCTCAACCGGGAACTATGCAGCACCGCTGTTAGCGCAAATTCTCGAAACAATTACACCCCTGTTCACTGGTACTGAGCAGCGATCGCTCGAAATTATCAGCAAAGAGTTGGCTTGGCGGCACACCTTGGGCAGCCTCCGCTAAGCCTGGAGGCAGAAATTGGCCTTTTGCAAATAAACTTCATGAAAATTCCTACGCAATAGTGACAAATCTAGGATTTTTCTGCTAAGGTCATTAAGTGTGTGAGGAGCGAACCAGTTAAGAGCACCGAGACGAAACACGGCCAGTCGTCGGTGCTCTTTCTGATGTTGAGGCTATGCTGGCGCGGGTTTGGAGTGCTGCTGTTCTAGGAATTGATGCCATTCCCGTCGGTGTCGAAGTGGATGTTTCCAGCGGCTTACCCAGGACGGTGGTGGTGGGTCTGCCCGATGCTGGCGTTCAAGAGGCGCGGGAGCGCGTTAAGGCGGCCATTCGTAACGCTGGTTTTAGCTTCCCAATGCGGCAAATTGTCGTCAATCTCACCCCCGCCGACTTACGTAAAGAAGGCCCCAGCTTTGATCTCCCCATTAGTATTGGCATCTTGGCCGCTTCAGGACAGGTTGCAACGGATTTACTCGGCGACCATCTTTTTCTCGGGGAACTGTCCCTCGATGGTACTTTGCAACCCGTGGCAGGGGTACTGGCGATCGCCCTGGCAGCCCAGACCCAAGGAATAAGCGGCCTGGTCGTGCCCACAGCCAATGTGACGGAAGCAGCGCTCGTGCGGGGACTAAAGGTCTATGGTTGCCACACTCTCGCCGAAGTTGCAGCCTTTTTGAATGACCCCACCTCGCGATCGCCAGCGGCGCCCTCCCCCTGTTGGGCTGCGGCTGCCTCCCCCCCATTTACCCTTGATCTCAAGGAGGTTAAGGGGCAGTATCAGGCACGGCGTGCCCTCGAAATTGCGGCGGCAGGGGGGCACAATCTGATCTTTGTCGGGCCACCGGGGAGTGGCAAAACAATGTTGGCGCGGCGGTTACCAACAATCTTGCCTCCCTTGACGTTTGAAGAAGCCCTTGAAGTCACGAAAATTCACTCCGTTGCTGGCTTGCTCAAAGAACGTGGGCAATTGCTCCAGGAGCCCCCCTTTCGCAGTCCTCATCATTCTGCCTCTGGCGCTGCCCTAGTGGGGGGTGGCAGTTATCCGCGGCCCGGGGAAATCTCCCTCGCTCATCGGGGGGTGCTCTTTCTCGATGAATTGACGGAATTCAAGCGGGATGTGTTGGAACTGCTGCGACAGCCCCTTGAGGATGGCCAAGTCACCATTGCGCGCGCCCGCCAATCGGTGGTTTTTCCAGCTCAATTTACCTTAGTGGCCAGTACGAATCCCTGCCCCTGTGGCTACTATGGTGATCCCGTGCAACCCTGTACCTGCTCGCCGCGCCAACGGCAACAGTATTGGGCAAAGCTCTCTGGCCCCCTGTTGGATCGCATTGATTTGCAAGTGAGTGTCAGCCGCCTCAAGCCAGAGGAAATGACCCGCCAACCCCTGGGGGAAGATTCAGCCACGGTACGGCAGCGAGTTTTGGCAGCGCGATCGCGAGCGCAACAGCGGTTTGCTGACGAGCCCAATCTGCACTGCAATGCCCAAATGCAAAGTCGTCATCTGCGCCAGTGGTGTCCCTTGGATGAGGCGTCGATCAATCTCCTAGAGAGGGCGATCGCCCAACTGGGGCTATCGGCGCGCGCCACAGACCGTATCCTAAAAGTAGCCCGTACCATTGCTGATCTGGCCGACTGTGAAACGATTGCCCTTGCCCATGTGGCCGAAGCCATTCAATACCGTACGATTGATCGTTTGCAATAGACGCGGCTGGTTTGCACTCCTGCTGGGTTTCCTAAGCCTACTGCTCATCGGTTGCACAACAGCGCCCCAATCCGAACAGCCCATTGAACTGATTTTCTGGCATGGGGTCAACCCACCCCCTAACCGTATCGTACTCCAGCGTCTTGTGGATCGCTTCAATGCCCGCCATCCCCAGATTCATGTCCAAGCCCTCTACGTTGGTCAACCCGACCAGCAGTTGCCGAAAATTCTGGCCGCAGTGGTGGGCAATGCCGCCCCAGATCTGCTCTGGTATAACCCCACGATCACGGGGCAATTTGTTGATCTGGGGGCCCTGCGTCCCCTGGATGATTGGTGGCAAGCTTCCCCCTACCGTGACCAAGTCAGTCCTGCCCTAATACCAACAATGCGCTACGGCAACCATTACTGGTCAATTCCCTTTGCTACCAACAACCTTGGAATTTTTTATCGTCCGAGTTTATTCGCTGCTGCTGGCATTAAAACACTACCCAGCACATGGCAGGAACTAGAGCAGGTGAGCCAAACCCTAAAGGCCCAGGGTATCACCCCACTGCTCCTTCCCCTTGGTCAAGGGGAATTTGCCATCTTTACTTGGTTGCCCTTCTTTTGGAGTGCCGGTGGCAGTCTCGGAGAAACGCCAGAAACCGCCCACATTGACACCCCAGCCGCGATTGCGGCCCTTGAGTTTTGGCAACGTCTGCGACAAGAGGGCTTAGCAATACTCTCGGCCCCCGAACGGGGCTATGAACTGGATCAATTTATCCGTGGGGAGGTGGCGATGCAGATTACAGGGCCTTGGACATTGGCGCAATTACAACAGTCGGGGGTGGATTTTGGCGTTCTCCCCATGCCTGCCCTCAAGACCCCTGCCAGCGCACTGGGGGGCGAAAATCTCTTTGTCTTTCGCTCAACACCCCAACGGGAAGAGGCAGCTCTAGCCTTCTTGAACTACGTTCTTAGTGAAGAATTTCAAACGGAGTGGGCTTTGGGCACAGGGTATTTGCCCATCAATGAACGGGTGCGGACCAACGATCGCTATCAGGCCTTTGTGGCCCAGCAACCTGCCCTCCGTGTCTTTTTGGATCAGATGGCTGCGGCTCAAGCACGCCCCAACTTTCGTGGCTATGCCCGCTTTTCCCAAACCCTTGGGCGAGCGATCGAAAGCGTTCTGCTTGGAAAATTAACCCCGAAAGCCGCAGTGGAAACTGCAGAGCAACGTTGGCAACTAATGCGCCCGCGTTAGACGCGTTAGAAAAGACTGCTCGCCGCCTTAACCATATTGGCTGGATTAAAGGCATCCATAGCAGCAGTGGCCTCATAACCACAGTGCACCATGCAGTCACGGCACTTGGGATTGCCACTTTTGTGGCCATACTTATCCCAGTCGGTATTTTCAATCAGTTCCTTCCACGTCTTGTAGTGCCCCTCGTTGAGGAGGTAGCAGGGTTTCTGCCAACCCAACACACTATAGCTGGGCATGCCCCAAGGGGTACACTCGTAGTCCTTTTCCCCCACAAGGAAATCAAGGAACAGGGGATTGTGGTTGAAATTCCACTTCTTCTGACCGGCACGGTAGGGGGCAAGGATTTCACGGAAGAGGGCACGGGTTTGCTCCCGCTTGAGGAAGTGCTCCTGATCCGGTGCCCATTCGTAGGCATAGCCGGGGGAGATCATCATGCCGTCTACGCCTAGGGAACTGACAAAATCAAAGAATTCCTGGATTTCCTTGGGATCCACCCCTTCAAAAATCGTCGTGTTGGTGGTGACCCGGAAGCCCTTGGCTTTAGCCGCTTTGATTGCTTTGACAGCCGTGTCAAAGACCCCTTGACGAGCCACACATTTGTCGTGCCACTCCCGCAGACCATCGAGGTGAACGCTGAAGCTAAAGTAGGGGGAGGGCTTGAACCTATGGAGATTTTCCTCTAGGAGAATACCATTGGTACACAGGTAAACAAACTTCCGCCGTGCCACCAAGCCACTGACAATTTCATCAATTTGCGGGTGCAGCAGGGGTTCCCCGCCGGGAATGGCGACAATTGGCGCACCACATTCCTCAACGGCCTGGAAGCACTCCTCCGGGGTGAGATATTTGCGCAGGACCTCAAGGGGATGCTGAATTTTACCGCAACCGGAACAGGCCAGATTACAGCGAAAGAGAGGCTCAAGCATCAAGGTGAGGGGAAAGCGCTTTTTGCCCTGTAGGCGTTGCGAGATGATATAGGTTGCGACTTCCACTGCCTGCTTGATGTGGACTCCCATGGGCAATTCTCCTCAATGTGGCTAATTTTCTAGCCAAAGCGCTTAATAACAGATGCTTAATAGTTGTAGCAGCTTTGTGGGCGATCGCCAAAGTGTCCTATCAGGTTTGCAAAGTGGCACACTATGCTTGCGCTGAAGAGGGTTAGGGGCAGCGACGGTGAAAATTTTTGCAAAATTCCCTAGCTAATCTTGACAGAGAGCCCTATAATCAGGGAACATTAGAGGTACTGTAGAAAATTCCTGTTGCTTAACCTCCATCGCTTAAGAAACCAAAGGTTAAGCATAGACTTTCGTAAAGGCTGGCATGGGGTGACATCTTTCCTTTCTGCAAATCGTGCAGAGTTTTTTAGGTATCACCATAGCTGCGTTTCGCGTTCCAATGCCAACCCGCCTCTACAGGAACCCTTTTCCCAACCATCTTAAAGCCAAACTTGCACACGTCCCTTACAGGGGCAAGAGTGGCTAAGTACTGTGCGAAATGCCTTTAGCCAATTGATGCTGACGTTTATTTTGTTAAGAAATTCTAAGGATAATGGATGCCTAAGCAAATTATTATTGCCGAGGAACATCGGCTAGCGGCGGTCTTTGCCGAAGATCAAATTCAAGAATTAATCGTAGCCACGGGAACCCATCAGGTGGGGGACATCTACCTTGGGGTTGTTGAAAACGTCCTGCCGGGCATTGATGCTGCCTTTGTCAACTTGGGGGACGCCTCCCGCAATGGCTTTATCCATGTCAGTGACCTTGGCCCATTGCGCCTGAAGCGAACTGCTGGGGCAATCACGGAATTGCTGGCACCACAGCAAAAAGTACTGGTTCAGGTGATGAAGGAACCCACGGGCACCAAGGGGCCCCGGCTCACAGGAAATATATCGTTGCCCGGACGCTATCTCGTGCTGATGCCCTACGGTCGGGGGGTGAATCTATCGCGACGAATTACCAATGAAGCGGAACGGCATCGGCTACGCGCCTTGGGTATTTTGGTCAAACCTGCGGGTATGGGGCTCCTGGTGCGCACCGAGGCTGAGGGGGTCTCCGAAGAGGCCATTCTTGAGGATCTCGAACTCCTGCAACGGCAGTGGGAAGCGATTCAACAGCAAGCAGCCTCCAGCCGTCCTCCCCAGCTTCTAGGACGGGATGATGACTTTATCCAAAAAGTGCTGCGGGATGTCTATAGCAGCGATGTCAACCGCATTGTGGTGGATACTCCCGATGGGGTCAAACGGGTCAAACAGCATCTGAAAAATTGGAATGTCAATAGAGCCGTGGGGGTTCTCATTGACTATCACCAAGAACCGATTCCCATTTTGGATTACTTCCGGGTGAATGCTGCCATCCGTGAAGCCCTTAAACCCCGCGTGGATTTGCCCTCCGGTGGCTATATCATCATTCAACCGACAGAGGCATTGACGGTCATTGATGTTAACTCCGGTTCATTCACCAGTTCAGCCACCTCGCGGGAAACGGTACTGTGGACGAACTGCGAAGCGGCTACGGAAATTGCTCGCCAACTGCGACTGCGCAATATTGCTGGCGTGATCATTGTCGATTTTATTGATATGGATTCCCGCCGCGATCAGTTGCAACTGCTGGAGCACTTTAGTAAAGCCCTGCGTGCGGATAAAGCCCGTCCCCAAATTGCTCAACTCTCAGAACTGGGGCTGGTGGAGCTGACTCGCAAACGCCAAGGCCAAAATATCTATGAACTCTTTGGTCGTCCCTGTAGTGCCTGTGGTGGCTTGGGTCACTTGGTGCATTTACCCGGTGAACCGGAGGATAGCCCCGGCGAAATTGTTGAGCGATCGCCGATACCGCGTCCACCCGAGCCACGTCGCAATTTGGAACCTCCCACTGAGCCCAACGGCTTTGCCAGTAGCAGCCTAGAGACTCAACTCATTAACCACCCCGACTATCAAGCGGTGGGGGGGGTTCGCCCCCGTTCTTCCCGCAGTAGTCATCCCCCAACCCCACGCAGCCCTCGCCGTACCCCTGAAAATGGTAATGGCCGCAAGGTGGTTACCCCGCCTCCAGAAACAGCTCCGCCGCCAGTGGTTAAAGTGGAGAGCCGTCCGCCGCGCCCTACCCGTCCGAGCCGCTCTGAACCAGCGGAAGTGATTACCGTAACAATGACGGATCAAGAGCAGGCGGTCTATGCGGAGATGGGGATTTCACCCTTGGTTCTCTATCCTGAAGAGGTGAAAAATCCGCGGGGAACAATTGTTATGGTGGCACGCCCCGGCCAAGACCCCCTACCCCTACCCCAGAAAACAAGGCGGCCCGTTAGTGAGGGAGGGCCAGAGGAGGCCCCAGAGACTCCTGATGAGCTGCCCTCCCCTGGGGTCAGCACGATTAATGTGCAGCCAATTCCGGCCACCGCGCTGCTCAATAGCAGTGAGCCAGAAGTGAGTACTGAGGTGGAATCCGTTGGTGAAGCATCCACCCCAGAGGCCTCTGTACCCGTGGGTCGGCGGCGGCGGCGACGGGTGACCAGTAGCGAGCAACTCTCCCTTGATGCCAACGCCTAGGTGCAGTAATGTTGGGGCAACTCCACCCTGACCTCATCCAAGAGTGGCTTGAGGCGGCTGCAACAGAAATTTCCAAGGGGGAACCGCTTCAGCGCCTACCAGGGGTGAGGTCTGAGGCCTTTGCCTTTGCGGTGGTGACACCGGAGCAACAGTTTACCCTTGGGCATTCCCGTTTGCGCTTTCCTTTGATGAGTGCGATTAAGCCCTTTTTACTGCTGTATGCCTTGACGCTGTGGCAGGAGGAGGTGTGGACGTGGGTGGGGCAGCGCCCCTCAGATTACCCCTATAACTCTGTGTTGCAGTTAACCCTCGATCAGGGGTGGCCGCGCAATCCTATGATCAATAGTGGGGCGATCGCCCTCGCGAGCCAGTTGGCCCATGTTGGTGGTGCTACGGCCCTTCAAACTTGGCTTAATGAGTGTGCTGGTACGCAGTTCCAGGTGGACCAGGAGGTCTTAGGGGCAGTCCGTTGCCATCCCAACTGGCAAAATCGCACCCTTGCCCACTTTTTAGTCGAGTCTGGACGCATTGCCGATGCGGAGGTTGCCCTTGAGATCTACAATCAGGTGTGCTGTTTCCAAGGAACCATTGAGGAAGTGGGTCGCTTGGGTCTCCTATTAGCACTGCCCCATGCCAAGGTGAGCGATCGCCATCGTCAGCAGGTGAATGTGCTCATGCTCACCTGTGGCCTCTACGAGGACTCCCCCCGCTATGGCCTAGAAATTGGCTTGCCTCTGAAATCGGGTGTCAGTGGCGTGATTTTGGCCATTGTGCCGCGACAGGGGGCGATCGCCTGCTATAGTCCACCCCTCGACAAGAGTGGCAACTCCCTTTTGGGTCTATACTTGCTCCAGCGCATCAGCCGTCACCTCGGCCTCAGTCCCTTGGGCTAACTGCACCACCAAGCGGCGATCGGGTTCTTCACCGTGGCTAAAGGTTTCCAGGCGATCGCTCTCTAGCTTAATGAGACTGTGAACAACACGCCGCTCCGCTGCTGAAAGGGAGCAAATTTCAAGAGGTTTACCAGTCTTGAGGACTCGGGCCGCCACCTGATGGGCAATCTCCTGCAACTGGCGATAACGAGCACGGCGATAGCCCGCCAACTCCAAGGTAAAAGCCGTTTGCTCCTCCCGCGATCGCCCCAAATTCAACGTAGCATTGAGCAGATATTGCAGCGCATCGAGGGCTTGGGCATTGTTGGCCAGCAGTGACTCAATTTGCGCAGCACTGAGGGACTGGCGATCAATTTCTAGCCAGTAGCCCGGCACCACGCCTGCCAAAGGCGACTCCACCACGGCAACGGTTGTCTTGAAGCCTGCTAAAGCAAGCGCCTGTTCCAGCCATGCACACCCCGCAGCAATTGGATCAGCGGTCATGCCTCCCCTCAACTTGATGGATTACGCTTGACTTTGGTGGCCTTAGCACCTTTAGCCCCCTTCCCCTCAAAGGGAAGAGCAGCACGATTTTTGAGGGCTTCAGCCCGTTCCTGCTCCTCCACAAGTTTTTGTAGATGCTCTGGTAGCGGCTCCCGTTGGAGAATAAAGGTTTGCACCGTCTGGAAGATGTTGGCTATGAGCATATAGAGCAGTACCCCGGCCGGCAGCGGGAAAAAGAGAAACATCCCAGAGAAGATGATCGGTGTTAATTGATTAACAGTTTGCTGCTGCGGGTTGTTGCTGCTGCCTTGGCCAGAGAGCAACTGATTGACATAGAGACTGACGCCAAAGCCAAGGATCATAATGAGAATATCCCAGTGGATCGCGCCCCAATTAAACTGGCGTGTGCCGTCGGGCAGCGCCATGAAGAGTTCCCCCTGATCTACGACACCCACATGGCCAAGGGCAGAGATAAAGAGGAAACCTTTATCAGCAGCAATCCCCGGAATTGTTCCCTGAACTGTTACCTCACCGGGTTGCAGGGCTTGTAGATGACCTTCGCTATCAATGGTTGCTCGCTCTTGACCGCGAAGAATTTGCCACTTTGGTTGCAAGTGACTATTGGGATACGCCGCCACCAGTTCACTATAGGGTTTACCCTCCTTGGTTTGGAACTGCAGATCCACCACTTGACCGACTGGAATCCTGGTACCGCTGGGAACCACCGCTTGAATCGGGAAGTGTACCCCCTCGTCAACGTAGATATTTTGCGGTTTGGTGGCAAAGGGCTGGGCTAAGACAGCTTGCTCCGGGGGAACAATTTGCAGGTTGATTTGGTAGTTCACATCGGCAAAAGGTGATCCGCGCAGCGTTGCAAAGAGGGCAAAGAGAATCGGCAACTGCAACAGCAGAGGGAAGCATCCCGCCAAGGGATTGCCAAACTCCCTATAGACCTCTGCCATTGCCTTTTGCTGTTCCGCAGGATTGTCCTTGTATTTCTGTTGGATTTCCTGCATCCGTTTTTGCATGATCGGCTGGACAACCTTCATGCGCCGCATATTGCGAATTGACCCGGCACTCAGGGGATAGACGGCAAGGCGCACCACCAGTGTCAGAGCCACAATAGCAAGGCCATAGCTGGGCACAATCCCATAGAAAAAATCAAGGATTGGCAGCATGACATTGTTGGAGAGGAAACCGATACCAAAATCCATGGAATCCTGCAATTAGGGGTGAACAGTTAACAGAACTATCTTAGGTCCTAAGAACCAATCGCGCCACTGACACTTTTGGCAGCGGGACTCAATTTGGTAGAAATATAGTCGTAAATTTCACGGAAGCGGGGGACAGCGCGCATTTCTAAGCGGCTACCATCTTTGAGGGTCACAACCATATCGCCGTAGGCGCCCCAGCCGCGAGGAACGGTGACGACTTTGGTGATTTCGCTATAAATGACATCGGAGCGATCGCGCCCCAGCCAGCCGCCAATCACCGTAATCCGCCGATTCGTAATGCGGTACCGCAGCCAGAGAGCACGGACAATGGCACCCGCAGTCAGGGGCAGACAGATCACCGTTAGCCCCAACAGCAAGTTGATCACCAAGTCACCCCAATGGGGACCGCCTTCGTAGAAAACATCTTCGGAAATTCCCGGCATCGTCAGTATCCCTGCTTTGGCCATTAACTGCCTCAATTCAGCGCGACAGTCTTCGTCACTCACTTGCAGTGCCGCCTGACGCACTACCACAATCATATCCCACCCTGCAGCTATCTGCGGTAAGAGGGGGCGAATCACCCGCCGCCATTGCCGCTTCAAACGGTTCCGATCAACGGCTCGCTTGCTGACCTTTTTACTGACCACAATACCCAGCCGTGGTGCTTCCCTAGCGGATTGGGGCGCCAGCCAAAGAACAGCCAGTTTGCCGTGGTGGACAGTTTTGTGTTGATAGACGCGGTCAAAATCATGGCGATCGCGCAGGCGATGTTGACGCGGCAACACTAGACGGTAAGCCGTGCCCGTCCCTTACGCCGCCGTGCCTTGATGACGTTCTGACCCGATTTGGTACGCATGCGCGCGCGGAACCCGGAGGTGCGTTTACGTTTGCGGACAGTGCCGCCCAGTGTACGTTGCGTCATGGCTGTTGCAGTTATGATGGTTGATTAGAAAAAAACACTGCCCCAGAGGGCACGCCCTAGTCAGTCATTAGAGCGATCTACAATCATATCACTTCCCGTGAGGCAGCGGTAGTCCTGTGGGGCTATTGCCCTCTGCCTCGTGATGCCTATCATTGCTCACATCCTACGGACGAGGTTTGC